>JASHSE010000362.1 GCA_030036975.1 Xanthobacteraceae bacterium
CAAGAATTTCACATTCTGTGGTTATGGATCCCGGGTTCGCGCTGCGCGCGCCCCGGAATGACGACTCACAGCACCGGAATCTCACCGCCGTCGATGTCGATGGTGGCGCCGTGCAGCCAAGTGGCGCGCGACGAGACGATGAAGGTGACGAGGTCGGCGATGTCGTCCACCGTGCCGTAGCGGGTGATGCCGGTCTCGCGGCACATCGCCTCGCGCACTTTCTCCTCCGACAATCCGGTGCGCGCCACCTCGGCGCGGATGCGCCGCCATTGCCGCTCGGTCTCGACCAGGCTCGGATGGATGCAGTTGACCCGCACGCCGTCGGCCTTGCCGCGGTCGGCGAGGCATTTGGTGAAGGCGGCGACCGCGGCATTGACCGAAGAGCCGATGGTGAAGTCGGCATGCGGCTTGCGGCCGCTGGTGCCGCCCATGGCGACCAGCGCGCCACCACGCGCCTTGAGCAGCGGCCAGGCCAGGCGGGCGAGCCGCACATGAGCAAAGAATTTGAGCGCGTAGCCTTCCTCCCAATCGGCGTCGGTCAGCGCAAAAAAATCGCCGCGCCTGGTGGTGCCGGCGTTGTTGAACAGGATATCGAGCCCGCCGAACTCGCGCCGCACCGCGGCGATCAGTTGTTCCGGCGCCTCCTTCGCGCGCAGATCGAGCACGGCGATCGCGGCGCGGCGGTCCATGCCGCGAATTTTTTGCGCGACCTCGTCGAGCGCCGCCTCGTCGCGCCCGGTCAGCATCAGGTCGCAGCCTTCGGCGGCGAGCGCCAGCGCAGTGCCGCGGCCGATGCCGCGGCTCGATCCGGTCACCAGCGCAATTTTTCCTGTAAGCCCCAGCTCCATTATCGGCCCTCCGTGTTCCGTTCGATTGTAGCCCGTGTTGAGCGCAGCGAAACCCGGGCTCGGCATTGCCGCGTGTGCGCGACGCCGGATTTCGCTTCCGCGCAATCCGGGCTACGGTCGGGTCGAGGGTTGCGCATGACCATCAAGGGCAAGGCCTATATCGCCGGCGCGTTCGAGCATCCGACGCGCCATGCGCCGGACAAGAGCGTGGCGCAGCTGCATGCCGAGGTGGCGCTCGGCGCGCTCGCTGATGCCGGGCTCACGCGCGATGACGTCGACGGCTATTTCTGCGCCGGCGACGCGCCGGGGCCCGGCCCGGCCACCATGGCCGAGTATCTCAACCTGACGAAACTCCGCCATGTCGATTCCACCGAGCTCGGCGGCACCTCGTACGTGGCGCTCGCCGGCCATGCCGCCGCCGCGATCGCGCTCGGCCAATGCGACGTGGCGCTGATCACGCTTGCCGGGCGGCCGCGCAGCGAGGGCATGGCGACCGGCACCACGCCGCGGCTGCGCGATCCCAATCAGCCGGAGGCCGGCTTCGAATTTCCCTACGGCCTGACCACCGCCAACGGCTACGCCATGTGCGCGATGCGGCACATGCACCAATACGGCACCACCAGCGAGCAGCTCGCCTGGATCAAGGTCGCGGCCTCGCACCACGCCCAGCACAACGCAAACGCCATGCTGCCCGAATTGGTCACCGTCGCCGACGTGGTCGCTTCGCCGTTGATCGCCGACCCGCTGCACCGGCTCGACTGCTGCGTCATCAGCGACGGCGGCGGCGCGCTGGTGATCGTGCGGCCGGAGATCGCCAAAAGTTTGAGCCGGCCGCTCGTAAAGATCGTCGGCGCCGGCGAAACGGTCAAACATCTTGCCGGCGGGACGTTCGATCTGACCACGTCGGGCGCGGCGCGCTCCGGGCCCGCCGCTTTCGCCGAAGCCGGCGTCAAGCCGGCCGACATCAAATACGTGTCGATCTACGACAGCTTCACCATCACGGTCCTGATCCAGCTCGAAGACCTGGGTTTCTGCGCCAAGGGCGCGGGCGGCAAGTTCGTGTCCGACGGCAATCTGATTTCCGGAAGTGGCAAGCTGCCGTTCAACACCGACGGCGGCGGGCTGTGCAACAATCATCCGGCCAATCGCGGCGGCATGACCAAGGTGATCGAGGCGGTGCGGCAACTGCGCGGCGAGGCGCACCCTGCCGTGCAGGTGAAAAATTGCGATCTGGCGCTGGCGCAGGGCACCGGGATGCAGCTCGGCACCCGCCATTGCAGCGCGACGCTGATCATGGAGCGGGAGTGAGGCGATGATTGCGCGCAAAATTTCCGTCCCGATCGTCACGGTGGAAAGCGCGCCGTTCTGGAACGCGGCGCGGCAGGGCCGCTTCGTCGTGCCGACCTGCGCCGCCTGCGGCAAGACTCACTGGTATCCGCGCGCAGTGTGCCCGTTCTGCGGCGCCGAAAACATCGATTGGCGCGCCGCTTTCGGGGAGGGCACGATCTACAGCTTCAGCGTTATGCGCCGCGCCAAGGAGCCCTACGCCATCGCCTACGTGACCTTGGCGGAGGGCCCGACCATGCTGACCAACATCGTCGATTGCAATTTCGACACGCTCCACATCGGGCAAAGCGTGCGCGTGGCGTTCGGCGAGACCGAGAACGGGCCGCCGGTGCCGCTGTTCAGGCCGGGTTGAATTGCGAGCAGCGCAGTAATTTATTCACGATGATTTTCACCAAAGTCTTGGTTTGCTTGAATTAAGCTTTTGGCCGAATTGCCCTTGGACTTTGTGTAACATTTGAAGCGCATGCTTGCGGCATGCACGAGCGCAGACGAGTCCGGCGCACCAAAGTTTACAAGTGCGCCAAAATATCGATGGACGGGTCGCTTCGCGACTGCGTGGTCCGCGATATTTCTTCGCTCGGCGCGCGGCTGGCGCTGGTGAGCACCTGCTCGATCCCGGATAAATTCGGCCTGACCTTCGATGCCGCGCATACCATCCGCGCCTGCCGAGTCGCGTGGCGGTCGGCAACCGAGATCGGCGTCGAATTCTGCGAGGCGGCGTTTCGCTCGGCGGCATAGCGGCGAGGGCCAGCCTGATCCGCTCATTCCCGCGCAAGCGGGAATCCAGCTTGAAAAGAACTGGTCCGCGCTTTCGCGGGGACGAGCGGACGGAACACCGTCATTCCAGCGTCAGCCCGAGCTTCTTCACCAGCGCGGCCCACTTGCCCTCTTCGCGCCTGATGTTTTGAGCGTATTGATCGGGCGTGCTCGGCGCCGGATCGCTGCCATCGGCGATCAGCCGCTTCTTGAAATCGTCGGCGGCGAGGATTTTGCGCAGCTCGGCGTTGAGCCGCTCGACGATCGGCCGCGGCACGCCGGCCGGTGCGGTGAGGCCGTAATACTGTACGGCCGCGAAGCCGGGCAGGCCGGATTCCGCGGCGGTCGGCACGTCGGGCAGCGCCGCCGAGCGCGTCGTGCCGGTCACCGCGATGGCTCTGAGCTGTCCCGCCTGCACGTTGCTGACGGCGGCCGGAATGGTGTCGAAACCGAGCGGGACGTGATTGCCGAGCACGTCGTTGGTCAGCGGCGCGGTGCCCTTGTAGGTCACGGTCGTGATGTCGACACCCGCGGTCAGGTTGAACAGCTTCGCGGCAAAGAAATTGATGGTCGGCGCCGGCGGCGTCCCGGCCGAAAGCTTTCCCGGCTCCTTCTTGGCCAGCGCGACCAATTCGGCCAGCGTCTTGGCCGGAAACGCCGGGTTGGCAACGATGAAGATCGGCGTCGAGGCAATGAGCCCGATCGGCGTAAAATCCTTGTTCACGTCGTAGCCGGCATTGGGGCTGAGACTGATGCCGGTCAGCATCATGCCGAGCGTGTAGCCGTCCGGCGCCGCCTTGGCGAGGTCGCGGGTGCCGATCATGCCGCCGGCGCCGCCGCGGTTCTCGATCACGACCTGCTGGCCGAGCGCGGCGGAAAGCCGTTGCCCGACGAGGCGCCCCATGAGGTCGACGCCGCCGCCCGGCGGGTACGGTACGATCAGCGTGATCGGCCGGGTCGGATAATTTTGCGCCGCCGCAGGGGCGAACGGGCCGGAAAAGCCGGCGAGCAGCGCGCTCACGCCAAGTCCCGCGATTACGATGCTCCGCTTCATTATGCGCTCCCCGGGCCGGCGTAATTCGTCATTCCGGGGCCGAGCGAAGCGAGGAACCCGGAATCCGTAACCCCAGCGCAGGGGAGTATGGATTCCGGACCCGCCGCTTCGCGGCGATCCGGAATGACGACCAAAGCCTGACTATAGCTCCGCCCCGCGGCCATGGGCTACATTGGCCGACCAAACAGGGAGCCCGCGATGCGGTTCGGTCTATTCGGCAGCGCCACGGCCCGCCACGGCGGGCCGGACGTCGATTCCGGGCAGGGCTACCGGCAGTTCGTCGACTACAACATCGAGGCCGAGGCGCTCGGCTATCATTCGACGTTTCTGGTCGAGCATCATTTCACCGGCTTCGGCCAGGTGTCGGCGAGTCTCGCGCTGCTGACCTGGGTGGCGGCGAAGACGCGCACGTTGCGGCTCGGCACCGCGGTTTTGGTGCTGCCGTGGCACAATCCGGTGCTGCTCGCCGAGCAGGCGGCCACCATTGATCTGCTTTCCGGCGGCCGGCTCGATTTCGGCGTCGGCAAGGGCTATCGCCATCCCGAGTTCGCCGGCTTCTGCGTGCCGATGGCGGAAGCCGACGCACGCTTTGCCGAATCGCTCGAAGTGATCGTCAAAGCCTGGACCTCGAAGCAGCGCTTCTCGCACCATGGAAAATTCTGGCGCTTTGCCGACGTCATCGTCGAGCCGCCGACCGCGCAAAAGCCGCATCCGCCGATCTGGATGGCGGCCGGCAACCCGGATTCCATCAGGCAAGTCGCCGCGCACGGCTGTAATCTTTTGCTCGATCAGTTCGCCTCGTTCGAAACGGTCGCCGAGCGCATGGCCATCTTCAAGGCCGAGGTGGAAAAACACGGCCGCACTTACGATCCGATAGAGGTCGGCGTGGCACGCGCCTTTTTCGTCGCCAAGGACGAAGCCGACAAGCAGGCGGCGCTGGAGCGCCGGCTCGAAGCGCAGCGCCGTCTCGCCGCCGCCTCGAGCGCGCCGGGCGTGAAGAACACCGCCAGCATCATGGCCTATTCGGACACGCGCGAAGCGAGCGAGGAGAGCGCGCTCTATGGCACGCCGGACGAGATTGCCGTCAAGCTGGAACGGCTGCATGCGCTTGGGGTCGAATACGTGCTGCTCAATTCCGGCGGCGGCTTTGCCGGCGACAGCTTGGCGCGTTTTGCGCGCGAGGTGATGCCGGCATTCGCCGACAGTCGCAAAATGCGGGTGGTGGGATAGGATTCACTCCGCTCATTCCCGCGCAAGCGGGAATCCAGAGGCGGATTGCACGGACGGGGAAATGCTGGGTCCCCGCTTTCGCGGGGGACGAGCGGATGCGACGATCGGCGTCATGATCAACAAAATCGTACAGACCATGGCCGAGGCGATGGCGGGCATCCGCGACGGCTCGGTCGTGCTGATCGGCGGCTTCGGCTCGATCGGCCAGCCGAACGCGCTGATCGACGGTTTGATCGAGCAGGGCGCCAAGGATTTGACCGTGGTGGCCAACAATTCCGGCGTCGGCCATGTCGGGCTCGCCAGGCTTCTGGAGGCCGGGCGCGTGCGCAAGATCGTCTGCTCGTTTCCGCGCACCGCCGATCCGGTCGTGTTCGAAAAATTGTGGCGCGCGGGCCGTATCGAGCTGGAAGTCGTGCCGCAGGGCACCATGGCCGAGCGCATGCGCGCCGCCGGCGCCGGCATTCCGGCGTTCTATACGCCGACCGCGGTCGGCACCGCGCTCGCCGAAGGCAAGGAGGAGCGCGAGATCCGCGGCCGCAAATATATTCTGGAAAACGCGCTGCCGGGCGACGTGGCGCTGATCGAAGCGTGGCAGGCCGACCGCTGGGGCAACCTGACCTACAAATCCTCGGCGCGCAATTTCAACCCGGTGATGGCGACGGCGGCGAAAACGACGATCGTGCAGAGTCAGCACATCGTCGAGCTCGGTGCGCTCGACCCCGAAAAGGTCGCTACCGCGGGCATTTTCGTCAGCCGCGTGCTGCACGTGCCTTACGGCGAGCCGACGGTGACGTGAGCGAGGCAGCCGTGATACGATCTCGATCACTAATGGCGGGCCCGGATTTAGCCCTCGCATTCCGCCGTCGATCGCAATGGCAGCAAAAAGTTTCGAAAGGATTGTTTTGTCAAGGGTCCATGACCACCGAAGGCGGCGCTTCGCGCCCTTGGCAAAACAATCCTTTCGAAACAAACGGCAGCCATTGCGATCGACGGCTTTCTCTGATCGATAAGAAACAGTTCAAATCAGCCGGAGATCGTATGAACACGATCGTCAAAGACAACGTCAAACCCTTGCCGGCATGCCAGCCGCTGTCCCGTCGGCAGATCGCCGAGCGCTTGGCGCGCGACATTCCGGAAGGCTGGTACGTCAATCTCGGCATCGGCGCGCCGCTCCAAGTCGCCGATTACGTGCCGCCCGAGCGCGAGGTGATCTTCCAGTCCGAGAACGGCATTTTGGGCATGGGCCCGGCCCCGGCGCCGCACGAGATCAACCGCTGGCTCATCAATGCCGGCAAGCAATACGTCACCTTGCGCAGCGGCGGCTCCTACATGCACCACGCCGACAGTTTTGCGCTGATCCGCGGCGGCCACCTCGATCTGTGCGTGCTCGGCGCCTTCCAGGTCGCCGAAAACGGCGACCTC
>JASHSE010000363.1 GCA_030036975.1 Xanthobacteraceae bacterium
AGGCACCACCAGCACCAGGAATCCCGCACCGGCCGCCGCGGCTATACGCTTGCGCATGCCGGAAGGCAGGTGCGGTTCGGACCGGTCGCCTTCTGGATCGCGGTCGGCACCATCGTGATCATGGCCGGCTGGTCGATCGTCACCGCCACCTATTTTGCCTTCCATGACGACGTCCTCAAAGGCTTGATGGCGCGGCAGCGGGCGCAGCAATACGCTTACGAAGATCGCATCGCCGAACTGCGCGAAGAGATCGACCGCACCACCAGCCACCAAGCGCTCAACCAGGAACAATTCGAGCGGCGGCTCGACGAATTGACGCGACGGCAAGCCGCGCTCGAATCCCGCGCCAGCGCGCTCGGCGGCGCTGGCGAACCGGCAGAAACCGGCTCTCTCGGCGCAAGCCGCGGCAGCGAGGGCGCACGCAAACCGGAGCCGCTCGGCAGCGATCTGCTCAGCCCGCAACCTCTCGACGGCAAGCAATCGAGCATCGCCGGCAAGCTTTCGCGCATTGCGGCTTCGCTTGACCGCGTCGAGCAGGACGAGAACGCGGCCGTCGAAGGCATGCAGGCGCATTACGAGAACACGACCCGCAAGGTCAAAAGCGTACTGGCGAGCCTCGGCTTGCGATACGACGCGGCAGCGCAGGCCGCGGGCGGACCGTTCGTTCCAGTCCGGCTGCCGCCGGCCAACGAAAGTTTCGCACGCGCTTTGACACAGCTTGCTATCGCCCGCGCGCAAGCTCGGGACATCAGCAGCGCGCTGACCTTCGTGCCGCTGCGCCGGCCGCTGACCGGCGAGCTTGAAGTGAGTTCGCCGTTCGGCGTGCGCATCGATCCATTCGTGCATCAGCCGGCGATGCATACCGGAATGGATTTCCGCGGCAATGTCGGCGACCCGGTCCACGCCACCGCCGCCGGCAAGGTCACCAAGGCCGGCTGGGAAGGCGGCTATGGTCAGCTGGTCGAGATCGATCACGGCGAGGGCTTGTCGAGTCGCTACGGCCATCTCTCGGAGATCGACGTGACCGTCGGCCAGAGGGTGCGCATCGGACAGGTCATCGGCCGGCTCGGCTCGACCGGCCGTTCGACCGGCCCGCATCTGCACTATGAAACCCGGATCAACGGCGAAGCGGTCAATCCGGCGAAATTCCTGGCGGCCGGCGCCAGGCTGTTCGGCGATTCGCCGATCGTCCAGGCCGCGCACCGTGAAGTTGACGATTGAGGGCGAGGGTCGCCCTGGCGCAGCAGCGCCCACGGATGAGCCGCTATTCGACGTCTTCGATGTCCTCGGCCGCTCCGCCGAACGCCTTTTGCGCCAGCGCCGCCTCGACGAATTGATCGATGTCGCCGTCGAGCACGGCCGCGGTGTTGGAGGTCGACACGCCGGTGCGCAGGTCCTTGACCATCTGGTACGGCTGCAGGACGTAGGAGCGGATCTGGTGGCCCCAGCCGATGTCGGTCTTGGCGGCCTGTTCGGCGGCGGCTTTTTCCTCGCGCTTTTTCAGCTCCAGCTCGTAGAGCTTGGCGCGCAGCATCGCCCAGGCCTGGGCGCGGTTGCGGTGCTGGGAGCGGTCGTTCTGGCACACCACCACGATGTTGGTCGGGATGTGAGTCAAACGGATCGCCGACTCGGTCTTGTTGACGTGCTGACCGCCGGCGCCGCCGGCGCGCATGGTATCGACGCGCACGTCGGCTTCCTTGACATCGATGTTGATGCGGTCGTCGACCACCGGATAGACCCTGGCGTTGGCAAACGAGGTGTGACGGCGGGCATTGGCGTCGAACGGTGAAATGCGCACCAGGCGATGCACGCCGTTTTCGGTCTTGAGCCAGCCATAGGCGTTGTGGCCCTTGACCTCGATGGTCGCCGACTTGATGCCAGCCTCCTCGCCCGCGGTCTCTTCGATGTAATCGACTTTGAAGCGGTGCTGCTCGGCCCAGCGCACATACATGCGCAACAGCATGGCGGCCCAGTCCTGGCTTTCAGTACCGCCGGCGCCGGCATGGACTTCGAGGTAGCAATCGTTGGCGTCGGCCTCGCCGGAGAGCAAAGCTTCGAGCTCGCGCCGCGCCACCGCGGCCTTGAGCTGGCGCAGGCCGGCCTCGGCTTCGGCAACCACCTTCTGATCGTTCTCGGCCTCGCCGAGCTGGAGCAAGGTCACCTGGTCGTCGAGGTCCTGATCGATGCGGGCGAGCGCGCCGAGCTGCTCGTCGAGCGCGGTGCGCTCCTGCATGATGCGGCTGGCGCGCTGCGGATCGTTCCACAGCGCAGGGTCCTCGGCGAGCCGATTGAGCTCGGCAAGCCGCGCCCGCGCCTTGTCGACATCAAAGATGCCTCCTCAGCAGCCCGGCCGACTGCTTGATTTCGCCGACGATGGATTGGATTTCCGAGCGCATGGTTCCAGGAGTCAGTAATCAGTGGTCAGTAATCAGGTAAGGCAGGTCTTGCGAGCCAGCAATGCCTTTCTTTCTGATTACTGACTACTGATTACTGTTTCCTGGGCTCAGTACAGCCCGCCCGTGCCGCTTGAGCGCACGGCGCGATCGGCCTCGGGGGAGACCGGCACGGCGCCGCCTTCGGGCAGCGGCTTGCCGTTGGACGTATCGGTGCCGATCACCGAATACGTGTCGGGCGGCGCGGTGCCGGGCTTGAACGCTTCGAGAATGACGCGCGGATCGCCAGGGGGCGCGCGCATGCCGGTCTTGGCATCGACGCGCACGAGCTTGATGCCGCGCGGCATCGGGAACGGAATCGGCGGCTTGTCGGCGAGCGCCACTTTGAGAAAATCCCGCACGATCGGCGCGGCGAGATGGCCGCCGGTGGCGTTGTTGGCGATGTGGCGCGGCTTGTCGTAGCCCATATAGACGCCGCAGACGATGTCCGGCGAAAAGCCGATGAACCACACGTCCTTTTCGTCATTGGTGGTGCCGGTTTTGCCGGCGATCGGTTTGCCTACGTCGCGCACCACGGTGGCGGTGCCGCGCTGCACCACGCCTTCCATCATCGAAGTGATCTGATAGGCGGTCATCGGGTCGAGCACCTTTTCGCGGTGATCGATCAGCGTCGGCTCTTCCTGGTTATGCCAGCTCGTGGCGTCGCAACCTTCGCACACCCGCTCGTCGTGCTTGTAGATGGTGTGGCCGTAGCGGTCCTGGATGCGGTCGATCAGGGTCGGAATCACACGCAGGCCGCCATTGTCGATCATGGCGTAGGCGGTGACCATGCGCATCAGCGTCGTCTCGCCGGCGCCGAGCGCGTACGACAGATACGGCGGCAGCGTGTCGTAGACGCCGAACCTCTCGGCGTATTTGGCGATCAGCGGCATGCCGATGTCCTGGGCGAGCCGCACCGTCATGACGTTGCGCGATTGTTCGAGGCCGAAGCGCAAGGTCGAGGGGCCGTAGAACTGGCCGCCGTAGTTTTCCGGTTTCCAGATGCCGCCGCCCGCGCCCATGTCGATCTCGATCGGCGCGTCCATGACGATGGTGGACGGCGTATAGCCGTTGTCGATCGCGGCGGCGTAGACGATCGGCTTGAACGACGAGCCGGGCTGGCGGAGCGCCTGGGTGGCGCGGTTGAACTGGCTTTGGTCGAACGAGAAGCCGCCGACCATGGCCAGCACGCGGCCAGTATGCGGGTCTTCCACCACCATGGCGCCGGAGATTTCCGGCACCTGGCGCAGCCGATACTGCCCGGGTTTATCGGGCAGCGGCTCGACATAGATCACATCGCCCGGCGACAAAACCTGGCTGACGTGCACAATCGGCCGCGCCGGGCCTGAGGCCGGCTTCGCCCATTTCACGCCTTCGAGCGGCACGATGCCGACCTCGCGGTCCTTGACGATATTGCCGCCCGGATCGCGCGAGGGCTGCAGGCCGATGCGGGCCGATTGCTCGTTGACCTCCAACACCACCGCCATGTGCCATGGGTCCACGTCGGCGAGCGACTTCACCTCGGCGAGCTTGACGCCCCAGTCGCCGCCGATGTCGATCTTGCTGACCGGACCGCGATAGCCTTTGCTCTCGTCGAAATTGACGAGACCGTTGACCATGGTCTTGCGCGCCAGCGCCTGCAATTTGGGATCGAGCGTCGTGCGCACCGACAGCCCGCCCTCGTAGAGCTTCTTCTCGCCGTAGTGCTCGACCAGATAGCGCCGCACCTCCTCGGCAAAGTATTCGGCGGCGAAGACGTGCGTATCCGGCGGGCGGGCGGTGACGACGAGCGGCGCCTTCTTGGCCTTCTCGCCCTCGGCAGCCGGCACGAAGCCGTCCTCGACCATGCGGTCGATCACGTAATTGCGCCGCGCCACCGCTTCATCGTGGCGGCGGAACGGATTGTAGTTGTTCGGCCCCTTGGGCAGCGCGGCGAGATAGGCGGCTTCCTGCAGCGTCAGTTCGTGCACCGATTTGTCGAAATAGAGCAGCGACGCGGCGGCCACGCCGTAGGCGCCGAAGCCGAGATAGATCTCGTTGAGATAGAGTTCGAGGATCTTGTCCTTCGAGTAGGCGCGCTCGATCTTGAGCGCCAGCAGCATTTCCTTGATCTTGCGGTCGAACGTGACCTGGTTGCCCAACAAAAAATTCTTGGCGACCTGCTGGGTGATCGTGGAGGCGCCCTGCGGATGACGGTTGCTGCCGTAGTTCTCCACGTACAGCATGGCCGCGCGCATGATGCCGTAAACGTCGATGCCGGGATGTTCGTAGAAATTCTTGTCCTCGGCAGCGATGAAGGCCTCCTTGATCAGCTTCGGCACCGCCTGGATCGGCAGATAGAGCCGGCGCTCCTTGGCATATTCGGCGATCAGCGAACCGTCGGCGGCGTGCACGCGCGTCATCACCGGCGGCTCGTAGTCCTTAAGCTGCGAGTAGTCGGGCAGGCCCTGCGAGTAATGCCACAGCAGCGTCGCGACGCCGCCGACGCCGACCAGGAACAGCGTCGTGCCCGCCGCGAACAGGAGGCCGAGGAAACGCAACAACAGTTTCATGCCAAGAGTTTCATGCCAAGCGTCCCGCCCGCGCTCGACCGGCGCCCATATCCGGTCGATTCACCCGCCGCTGCACGACCGAATCCCAGTCTGGCGCAATGGCCCGAGCTCCGCCAGACTGCCCCGGGTCCGGCACCCGTGCTGGCGCGGTTTTTTGTTCAAACTGAGGCCGATGGCGCACGCCGGCGCCTCAGTTTGTGCTGCGCGGCGCGTTGGCCACATGCGTCGACAAGTAGGCGTCGATGGCCTTGGCGATCGAATCGGCGGTGCGCTCGCGCCACGAATCGGACATCAGCGACCGCAGATCGTTGCGGTTCGACACGTAACCCAGTTCGACAAGCACCGAAGGCACGTCCGGCGCGCGGAGCACGCGGAAACCTGCCGATTTGAGCGGTTCCTTGTGCAGCCGCGCCACGCCTTTGAGGTCGGCAACCAGCTTGTGCGCAAACTGCATGGAAAAGGCCTTGGTCTCGCGCTGGGCAAGGTCGATCAGAATGCCGGCGACGTCGTCAGGCTCGTCCTTGAGATCGACGCCGGCAACGACGTCGGCCCGATTCTCCTTCTCGGCGACCTGCGCGGCTTCGGCATCGGACGCCTTGTTCGACAACGTATAAACCGTAGCGCCCTGCGCATCGCCTTCGCTGTGGGGCAAGGAATCGGCATGGATCGACACGAACAGCGCGGCATTGGCCTTGCGCGCGATCTCGACGCGCTCGGCCAGCGGAACGTAGGTGTCGTCAGTGCGCGTCATCAGCACGCGGTATTTGCCGGCACTCTCGATACGCGCGCGCAGGCGCTTGGCGACGTCGAGCACGATGTCTTTTTCCAATTCGCCGGTCGGCGCCCGGGTGCCGGTATCGATGCCGCCATGGCCGGGGTCGAGCACCACGAGCGGCCGCGGATCGCCATTGTTTACTTGATTCCCTTGCGGCCGCGGCGCGGCAGGCATCCGCGCCGTCAACTGCTTCTCGTCGAGCGCAATTTGCCGCATAAAGCTCGCCCGGTCGGTCGCGACGAGATCAAGCACCAGACGCGCCGGATCGCCGGCCGCGGCGTCCATCACAAAAGCCTTTTGCACGCGCGCGGGCCTGGCCAGATCGAGCACGATGCGCGAGCCGCCTTCCATCATCAGGCCGAAGCGGAACGCCTTGATCAAGCCGCGGCCGCTCTCGCCGGCCTTCGGCGGCAGCCGAAACACCACTTCGGGAATATCGACCACGACCCGGTAGGGGTCGGCCAGCGTAAAGGCGTGCAGATCGACCTTTCGGCTCAAATCCAAGACGAGCCGGGTCTCGACGAGATCGCCGGCAAGGCGGACGTCGGTGGCGACGGGGTACGAGCCGGATTGGCCAAGGGATGGGCCAAGGGATTGGCCAAGCGCGCTGTCGAGCGCCGCAATGGCGGCCGCCGCGAACAGGATGGCGAGAAGAATCCCCCTCGCCGCCCGTACTGCCATCCGTTCCAACCCCTTCATCTCCCCTCCGACCATTAGGGAAGCGTGGTTAACCGAAACTTAAGAGTCCGCGGAACGTGCGGCGCGGCAAGCGAAAATCCACGCGTTCCGGCACGGTCCCCACAGGCGGCCTTGCCAATTCACCGCCGAGGGCCTTATGAAGGACGCGCTGACGGTGAAAGGTTCCGGTTGCGTCGCGTCAGGGCATCCGGCACGTCCGCCGCGACGGTCTCCCCAACGATGATGACGGGAGCGAGGCGGACGGCGCTTTCGACCTCCCCCCGGCGCCGGTCCGCGGCAGCACGGCGGGACAAGCAAGCGACGCCGATACCCTTAAGGAGAAGAGGACAACCGGGGCCTCCTCGTGCGTGACGCCGGCGTCGGCAGTTTAGTGCTGCCGCGCCGCCTTGCGTGGTGCCGTTGGCAGTGGAGAACCCGCGGTGGCGCGGCAAGCGCCGTCGCCCCATATACGGTTTGGAGTTCAT
>JASHSE010000364.1 GCA_030036975.1 Xanthobacteraceae bacterium
AGCCCGGCAAAGTCCTGTCCGAAGTTCAGATTGATGCCGCTGGTCGGGTCCTTGTTGTTGTCGAGCGTGTTGTAGATCAGGCCATAGCCGACCATGGAGGTAATCATTGTTCCTTCGCCGAGCTCGACGCGGATCGGCAGCGAAGCCTGACCGTAATAAAGGCAGTTCTGCTGGGTCGGCCCCAGGCCGTTGGCCAAAAGGTACGCCGGCGTCCATAGCTGGTTGTCCGACTGGAGATTGTTGCAGTCATCATACAACGCCGGCAATTGAATCGACTGCGTATACAGCGAATAGCGCAGCTGCACGCTGAAATCCTCGCGCAGCGGGATGCCGAATTTCAAGGTGCCGCCGATCGATTCGGTGCCGTACGAGAAGTAGTTGTTGGGCAGCGTCTGCTTGGCGAACAGATCGACGCCGGCGCCGATCCGCTGATCGAGGAAATACGGCTCGACGAAATCCAGATCGGCGGCGCGGACGTATTCGCCGTAGGTCACCGAGGCCTTGGCAAAACGGCCGGTGCCCAACAGATTGCGTTCGGAAAGCGAGACCTCCACCATCCAGCCTTCCGCGGTGGAATAGCCGCCCATCACCGAGAAGTCGCCGGTCGACTGCTCGACCACGTCGATGTTGACGATGACGCGGTCCGGCGCCGAGCCGGGCTCGTTGGTGATCTTCACCGACTTGAAGAAATTCAGGTTCTTGATGCGCCGTTCGGCGCGGTCGATCAGCGCGCGGTTGTACGGATCGCCCTCGTTGATGTCGAGTTCGCGCCGGATCACGTAGTCGCGGGTGCGCGTGTTGCCGCGAATGTTGATGCGCTCGATATAGGCGCGCGTGCCCTCGTCCACGACGTAGACGACGCCGACGGTGCGCGTCTGCGGGTTGCGGTCGCCGCGCGGACGCACGGTGCCGAACGGATAGCCGCGCCGCGCCATTTCGACCGTCAAGTCCTCGACGGTCTTTTCCACTGCTTCGCCGTTGTAGACGTCGCCCTTGTGGGTCAAGACCAGCGGCCGCAGCGTATTCGGATCGACCGCCCGCACGTTGGACTGAACGTCGATCGTGCCGAAGCGGTAGCGCGGGCCTTCCTCGATCGTGAACGTGATGATGAAACCCTTCCGCGCCGGATCGTATTCGCCGGTCGCGGAAACGACCTGCACGTCCGCATAGCCGTGCTTGAGATAGAAGCGGCGCAAAAGGTCGCGGTCGGCCTCGATACGATCGGGGTCGTACACGTCGGTGGTCTGCAGAAAGCTCAGCCAGTTCGAGACCGCGGTCTTGATGACTTCCTTGAGCCGCCAGCTCGAATAGGCGTGGTTGCCGACGAAATTGATCTGTTTGACCCCGGTCTTCTCGCCCTCGTCGATCTTGAAGATCAGGTCGACGCGATTGTTGGGCCGCTCGATGATCTGCGGCGTGACTTTGACGTCGAAACGGCCATTGCGGTGATAGATTTCGATGATGCGCTCGACGTCGGCCTGCACCATCGGTTTGGACAGCGTGCCGCGCGTCTTGGACTGGATCTCGGCCTGCAGCTGCTCATCCTTCATCCGGTGATTGCCCTCGAAGGCGAGGCGGTCGATCACCGCAGCTTCCACGACGGACACGATGACGCGGTTGCCCTGCGTGGTGACGTGGATGTCCTGGAACAGGCCGGAGGCGTAAAGCGCCTTCAATCCGGCGTCGATCTGGTCGGCATTGAGCCGCTCGCCCGGCGTCGCCTTGAAGTACGAGCGGATGGTGTCGGCCTCGACCCGGCGGTTGCCTTCGACCACGATCTCGGTTGCCGCCGCCGTATGGTCCTTGGGCGCCGCCAGCGCCCCGCCCGGCGCCAAGCCAAACAGACCCACCGCGAGGAGCAAGCCGGCCACGACAAGCCCTCGTTTTACCCGCACCCACTTCATCATGCGCAAAGCGCCCTTATTCCCCTCGCGAGGCCGCCCCCGAACTGGCGGGTCACTCACATCCCTTTAAGCCCTGCCCCCCGATCAACGCTCTTGCCGTTATCCGGCCATCCCTCCATCTCCGGTCTTTGTTCAGCCAGCGCTGCAGCGCCCTAACCCTTACGACGCTGCCAAGTGCACGATGTCATTGAAAGTTGCAAATATCATCAACATCAGGACGATAGCGAAGCCGATGCGGAATCCGACCTCCTGGGCTCGCTCGGACAGCGGACGGCCGCGCATGGCCTCGATCGAATAGAACAAAAGATGACCGCCATCGAGCAGCGGAATCGGAAACAGGTTTAACAGCCCGATCGACACAGACAATACCGCCGCCAGGTGGATCAGCGCCACAAAGCTTACGCTGGCGACCTGTCCGGACATTTGCGCGATGCGGATAGGCCCGCCGAGTTGATTGGCGGCTTCGCGACCGATGATCACGCGGCCGAGATAGGTCAGGGTCTTGTCGACGACGAACCAGGTTTCCTGCACCCCAAGCACCACCGCATGCGGCGGCGAGACCGGCTGATATTTCACATCGCCAGGGGCCGGAGAGCGCATTATGCCGAGCATGCCGGTGCGGTAGACGTTGCCGAATATGTCCTTTTCTTCGC
>JASHSE010000365.1 GCA_030036975.1 Xanthobacteraceae bacterium
GAGGTCGCGACCTGCGCGATCTCGGGCGCGGTGGGCACGTTCGCCCAGGTCGATCCGCGGGTCGAAGCCTATGTGGCCGAGAAAATGGGGCTCGCGGTCGAGACGATATCGACCCAAATCATTCCGCGCGACCGTCATGCCATGTATTTCGCCACACTCGGCGTCGTTGCCGCCTCGGTCGAGCGCTTGGCCACCGAAATCCGCAATCTGCAGCGCACCGAAATCCTGGAAGCCGAGGAATATTTCGCGCCGGGCCAAAAAGGTTCGTCGGCCATGCCGCACAAGCGCAATCCGGTGCTGTCGGAAAATCTGGTCGGGCTCTCGCGCATGGTGCGGGCCTATGTGGCCCCGGCGCTGGAGGACGTCGTGCTCTGGCACGAGCGCGACATCTCGCACTCTTCCGTCGAGCGCATGATCGGCCCCGACGCCACCGTAACCCTCGATTTCGCGCTCGCGCGGCTCGCCGGCGTGATCGACAAGCTCATCGTCTACCCGGAGAACATGCGCAAGAATCTCGAGCACTTCGGCGGGCTCGTTCATTCGCAGCGCGTGCTGTTGGCGCTGACCCAGAACAACGTCGCGCGCGAGGAGGCCTATCGGCTGGTGCAGCGCAACGCCATGAAGGTTTGGGCCGGCGAAGGCGATCTGTTGAGCCTGCTCATGGCCGACAAGGAGGTGCGCAAGCACCTGAGCGAAGCCGAGCTGAAAGCCAATTTCGACCTCGACTTTCACTTCGCCCACGTCGACACGATTTTCCGCCGCGTGTTCGGCCGGGCTTAAAGCCTGCCATAAAGCGGCCCGGTAACGGCGCGGCCCCTCCCCGCCGCGGACATTGCGCCGCCGCGATTCCTCGTATCATCTGCAGCCCCATGGCGGCGCCAAGCAAAATCCTGGTCTTCGATTCCGGTCTCGGCGGCCTTACCGTCTATCGCGAAATCGCGGCGGCGCGGCCCGATGCCGATATCGTTTACGTCGCCGACGACGCGGCGTTTCCCTACAACGCGCTGGCCGAAAGCGCGTTGGTGGCGCGCGTGGTCGGGCTGTTCGATGATTTGATCGCCGCGCATCGCCCGGATCTTGCGGTGATCGCCTGCAATACCGCCTCCACCATCGCGCTACCGGCGCTGCGGCAAAAATTTACGCTGCCGCTCGTCGGCACGGTGCCCGCGATCAAGCCGGCCTGCGCGGCGTCGGAGACGCGCCGCGTTTCGGTGCTCGGCACCGAAGCGACCGTGGCGCGCGAATATACCCGCGCGCTCATCCGCAACTTCGCCCAGGACTGCCACGTCACGCTGGTCGGCTCGAAGCACCTCGCCCCCTATGTGGAAGCCGAGCTTCGCGGAGCGCCCGCCAGCGACGCGCATATTCGCGCCGAAATCGTGCCCTGTTTTATCGACGACGGCAAGCGCACCGACATCGTCGTGCTAGCCTGCACCCATTATCCCCTGCTGCTCGATCGGCTGACCAGGCTCGCGCCATGGCCGGTGAATTACATCGACCCGGCGCCGGCTATCGCGCGGCGGGTGCTGGAGCTCTTAGGCCCACCCACACCATCGCGCCGCGGTAGCTCGCGCGCGACGTTCACCTCCGGCCGCGCGCCGCACGCGGTGCTGGCGCGGTTCGGCATCGCGCCGCAGCCGGCCGCGGCCACCGGGGCGAAGTAAACGGCGACTCTTTAATCTCATCGGCTCGGCGCAAATTTCGGCACGCCTTACCTTGTGAGCCCGCGGCGGCGGCAGTACGCTTTTGCCGCCGGCATCGGCCACCGAGGGGGGCATGCAATGACCAGCGCCGTCGTCTCAAGCGAAGCCAAACCCTGGTATCTCAATCGCTGGAGCCAGCTCGTGCTCGCGCTGATCGCGATGATGTCGATCTCGAGCCCGCAATATGTTTGGACGCTGTTCACCGGGCCGCTCAATGCCAAGCTCGGCACCACGCTCGCCGAACTGCAATGGACTTTTTCGCTGTTGATCATCCTGCAGACCTGGTGCTCGCCTCTGCAAGCCTATCTGGTCGACAGGTTCGGACCGCGGCTTCTGATCTCGATCGGCGCGCTGATGTCGGGCGGCGGCTGGGTGCTGTCGAGCTACGTCGACAACGTCTGGGCGCTCTATCTCACCTATGGGGTGATTTGCGGCTTCGGCACCGGCATCATCTATGTCGGCCTCATCGGCCTGATGGTGCGCTGGTTTCCCGACCGGCGCGGGCTCGCCACCGGCCTCGCCGCCGCCGGCTACGGTTTTGGCGCGATCTTCACCAGCTTCCCGATCGACAGCATGATCAAAAGCTCCGGCTACGCGCACACGCTCGTGGTTTGGGGCTTCATCCAGGGCATCATCGGCATACTCGCCGCGCAGGGGCTGCGCACCCCGCCGGACGGCTGGCTGCCGGCCGGCTATTCGCCCGCAGCGGCGTCGACCGCCCAGGCCAAACGCAGCTATACGCCGCGCGAGATGCTGCAAAGCCCGGTGTTCTGGCTCCTGTTCGTCATGATGAGCATGATGGCGACCAGCGGGCTCATGGTCGTGTCCAATGTCGGGCCGTTCGCCAACGAATACAAAGTCGGCCAGGCGCTGGTGCTCGGCATGGCGGCGCTGCCGCTGTCATTGACGCTGTCGCGCTTGACCAACGGGCTGACGCGGCCGTTCTTCGGCTGGGTGTCCGACCGCATCGGCCGCGAGGCGACGATGACGCTCGCGTTTTCGCTGGAATGCCTGGCGATCCTCATCCTGTTCGCTTTCATCGATAGGCCGGCCCTGTTCGTGGTGCTGACCGGGCTCGTGTTCTTCGGCTGGGGCGAGATCTTTTCGCTGTTCCCCGCCACGCTCACCGACACGTTCGGCTCGACCTATGCGGCGACCAATTACGGCTTCCTCTACATCGCCCAGGGCGTCGGCTCGATTCTGGGCGGGCCGGCGGCGGCCTATCTGCACCAAAACACCGGCAGCTGGACGGCGGTGTTTATCGTCGTGGCGTTCCTCGATGCGCTGACCGCGCTGCTGGCAATCACCGCACTGCGCAGCATGCGGCAAAAGCATTTTGCCAAGGGCTGAAGTCGGCAGATTACCGGCAGTTTGACAGCATCGGCCTTTCCTCCTATCTACGCCGCGCTGCGCGGGCCGAAACAAGCGGCCCGCGTAGTGTTTCGCGACCCGCGGTTCGAGCCGGCGCTTAAGGCTCGAACCTGTCGGTTTCCCGCTCTGCACCCTGCCGATGGCAGAGGCTGCGGCGGTGGAGCAGCAGGAGGGCGCGATCCTCAGCCATTTTTCGCACAGAGCGAGGACGCGAATGACCAAGCGCCACGAGGCGAAGTACAAGATCGACCGGCGGCTGGGCCAGAACATCTGGGGCCGGCCGAAAAGCCCGATCAACAAGCGCGAGTACGGCCCGGGCCAGCATGGCCAGCGCCGCAAGGGCAAGCTGTCGGATTACGGCGTGCAATTGCGCGCCAAGCAGAAGCTCAAGGGATATTACGCCAACATGTCGGAGCGCCACTTCCGTGGCCTCTACGAGGAGGCGCGGCGGCTCAAAGGCGATACCGGCGCGCACATGATCGGGCTCTTGGAGCGGCGGCTGGACTCGGTGGTTTATCGCGCCAAGTTCGTGCCCACCGTCTTCGCCGCGCGGCAATTCATCAGCCACGGCCACGTCAAGGTGAACGGGCGCCGCGTCACCATCGCGAGCTACCGCGTCAAGGTCGAGGACGTGATCGAGGTGAAGGAGAAGTCGAAGCAGCTGGCGCTGGTGCTCGAGGCGACCGGGCTCGCCGAGCGCGACGTGCCCGATTACATCGACGTCGACCACACCAAAATGACGGCGAAGCTCACGCGGGTGCCCGGGATCGGCGAGGTGCCATATCCGGTGGTGATGGAGCCGCACCTTGTGGTCGAGTATTACTCGCGCTGAGACGCCGCCCGGATTACGCGCGCATCATTCTGCGCGACAACCGGCTGCGCCCGCGCAGAAAAATTCCTAAGGAAATTGCTTAACGCTCGAACGCGATGGTTCGTGCCGTACCGTGCGGAATTAAGCCTGCTCGCTTTGCTTTTGCTTGAGCGCGACGCCCTTGTCCTTGAGCAGCGACTGCAGCTCGCCGGCCTGGAACATCTCGCGGATGATGTCGCAGCCGCCGACGAATTCGCCTTTAACATAGAGCTGCGGAATGGTCGGCCAGCTCGAATACGACTTGATGCCCTGGCGCAGTTCGTCGTTCTCGAGCACGTTGAGGCCCTTATAGGGCACGCCGAGATAATCGAGGATCTGCACGACCTGCCCGGAAAAGCCGCACATCGGGAACTGCGGCGTGCCCTTCATGAAGAGCACCACCTCGTTCGACTTGACCTCGTTATCGATGAATTGATCAATTGACATCGCCGTCATCCCTCACTGGCACCGCGGATAACGCTCCCGCGTCGAATCTAGCGTACCATCAATATATGTAGCGCAAGCCCGACGCAAAGCCCAGCCGGCGATTGGGCGCAATATGGTGTCCCCGGACCACGCGCTAGCGTGGGGGAATGGTATTCCACGGTATGTCGGCTGGCTAGCTATCGTTCCGGTGCGCCCGTCTGCAGCGCCAGCGCATGCAGCTTGCCGCCCATCTCGGCCTGCAGCGCGCTGTAAACCATTTGGTGCTGCTGGACGCGCGATTTACCGCGAAACGACTCGGCAATGACGGTCGCCTTGTAATGGTCGCCATCGTGGGCGAGGTCCTCAATGGTGACGTGGGCATCCGGGATCCGCACCCTGATCAATCGTTCAATGTCATCCGCCGCCATCGCCATGGCGCACCTCCTAGTCCTAAGTCAGGTCTTACATCGGGTCGTGGGCAGCGCATTATCAGGTCGGCGGCCATCGAGAAAGCCCACGCAACCCTATGCGGGCGATGCCGCCATGTAGTTCGGCAGCCAGGCCTCGAAACGGTGGATCAGGTCGGCAACGCGCAACGGCCGCTCGCCGGCAACCGCCAGCACCCGCCCGCTCGTGGTCCCGATCTGCCGCAGCGGTAGGTTGGCGCGGCGCGCGCGCTGCGCAATAACTTCGGCATTTTTGGCGGTCACCACATAGCGCGCCTGATCCTCGCCGAACCAAAAACCATGGGGCGTGGCCTCGGCGAGAACGTCCTGCAGGCCATCGACCACGGCGCCGATCCGCGACGCCATGGCCATTTCGGCCAGCGCCACCAGAAGCCCGCCATCGGATATATCGTGCACGGCGGTCACGAGGCCCTCGGCGATGAGGCTGCGGACGAAATCGCCATGCCGGCGCTCGGCGGCAAGGTCCACCGGCGGCGGCGCGCCCTCCTCGCGCTCGCAGATTTCGCGCAGATAGAGCGACTGGCCGAGCCAGCCGCGCGTCTCCCCGATGAGCAGGATCGCCTCACCCTCGGCCTTGAAGGCAAGCGTCATCGACTTGGCAAAATCGCCAAGCAGACCAACGCCGCCGATGGTCGGCGTCGGCAGAATGGCGCGGCCGTTGGTCTCGTTGTAGAGCGACACGTTGCCGGACACGACCGGGAAGTCGAGCGCGCGGCAGGCCTCGGCGATGCCGCGGACACAGCCGACGAATTGCCCCATGATGTCGGGCCGCTCCGGATTGCCGAAATTGAGATTGTCGGTCAGCGCCAGCGGCCGGGCGCCGACTGCGGTGAGATTGCGCCACGCCTCCGCCACCGCCTGCTTGCCGCCCTCGAACGGATCGGCCTCGCAATAGCGCGGCGCGACGTCGGCGGTGAGCGCCAATGCCTTCGGTCCGTCGTTGATGCGCACAACGGCGGCGTCACCGCCCGGCCGCTGCACGGTGTTGCCGAGGATGACGTGGTCGTACTGCTCCCACACCCAGCGCCTGGAGCAGAGATCGGGCGAGCCGATCAGTCTTTCGAGTGCAGCGGCGACACCTAGCGGCGGCTTGATCGCACGGGCGTCGATCGTGGGCAGCTTCGCGGTGGCGGAAAACGCGCGATCATAGAGCGGGGCCTCGTCGCCGAGCTCCTTGATCGGCAGGTCGGCCATGACCGTGCCGCCGTGGCGGACCACGAAGCGCTTGCTCGGCGTGGTCTTGCCGACCACGGCGAAGTCGAGGCCCCATTTGCGAAAGATCGCTTCGGCTTCCTTCTCCTTGTCGGGCTTGAGCACCATGAGCATGCGCTCCTGGCTCTCCGACAGCATCATCTCATAGGCGCTCATGCCGGTTTCGCGGCACGGTACGGAATCGAGTTCGAGCGCCACGCCGAGATCGCCCTTGGCGCCCATCTCGACTGCCGAGCAGGTCAGCCCGGCCGCACCCATGTCCTGGATGGCGATGACGCAGCCCTTGGCCATGATTTCGAGACAGGCTTCGAGCAAGAGCTTTTCCGAAAACGGATCGCCCACCTGCACGGTCGGCCGCTTCTCTTCGGCGTCGGCGCCGAATTCGGCCGACGCCATGGTGGCGCCGTGGATGCCGTCACGCCCGGTCTTCGAGCCGAGATAGACGATCGGCATGCCGATCCCGGTCGCCTTGGCGTAAAAAATCCTGTCGGCTTGCGCGATGCCGACCGCCATGGCGTTGACCAGGCAATTGCCGTCGTAGCGGCGATGGAAGCGCACCTCGCCGCCGACCGTCGGCACGCCGAACGAATTGCCGTAACCGCCGATGCCGGCGACCACGCCGGCCACCAGATGGCGCGTCTTCGGATGATTGGGATCGCCGAACGACAGCGCGTTGAGGCAGGCGATCGGCCGCGCCCCCATGGTGAACACGTCGCGCAAAATGCCGCCGACGCCGGTCGCGGCACCCTGATAGGGCTCGATGTAGCTCGGATGATTGTGGCTCTCCATCTTGAACACGACGGCGAGCCCGTCGCCGATGTCGATCACGCCGGCATTTTCGCCCGGACCCTGGATCACCCACGGCGCCTTGGTGGGCAGCCCGCGCAAATGAATTTTCGAGGATTTGTACGAGCAGTGCTCGTTCCACATCGCCGAGAAAATGCCGAGCTCGGTGAAGCTCGGCGCGCGACCGATCAGCTTGAGAATGCGCGCGTATTCCTCCGGCGTGAGGCCGTGCGCGGCGATCAGCTCAGGCGTGATGGCGGGTTCGTTGGAGATCACGTTAGTCCCGGTCAGCTATGCTAAGCCAAGTATCAAATGGCATCCGCTCAAACCTTATTAGTCGAGGCATTCGCCGTAACAAGCGAAAGTTTTTGGGTGCGAGATATACGCCTTCGCTGAATGCACTTAATTTGTCTTGAACTACTGAATTCAATTCGTCACCCTTGAGAACCTCGTCGTCCTTTGCAACCGTTACAAGAGCACATAGTGCAGCGTCTTTTTCATCGCCAGAAAATCTGCTGTCCAGCGTCGAGAAAGCCTCTCGTACTTCATCTCCACATTGCTCACGGCTTCCAGACGGATACGTCTCCAACAGAGCCTGCGTTTGCAATGCCTGAAAATGGCATTGGAAGCGCGCGACGCAATGGCCGAGAAAACTTGCTAGCGGCGGCATGGCTTTAAACGCCCTATCCACGGGCCGCAGGGTCAACTCCCAATTATAAGTGGGCACCTCGAGGCACGGTAATTTCTGCAAGTCGAGTGGTACGTCTACCGCGACTTGAGCCCGCTTCAATAGGTAGATCAGCAATTCGCTTTCCGAACAAAGCTGCTCCTTGATCCTTTCAGGGCCTGCGAACACATTGTCGAACGCGGTGCCTTCAAGAACGCAAAGCGAAACGCCTGTCTCCGACCGTCGAGCGGCCACAACGGCCGTTCCTCGTCGCCGACCAAAGGCCCCAAGATCGATACCGAATCCGGTCGTCACGCTGCGGTTTTGAAGTAATCGGTGAGTCCGGCGAACAAGCTCGCCAGATCAAGCCCAAATCCGGTCATCATCCCCTAAGCTGCCATTTGCAGGTGTTCGGCATGATGCGTTCAACGGCGGTCGCGATTGGCTTGGAAATAGGCGCGCAGCACGGCATTCATGCGGGTTAGGTGACCGCGGCCCTGACGCCTGAACCAGGCGAGCACATCGGTGTCGATGCGCAAATGGACCGACGATTTCTTCGGCACCAATGGCGGAATCAGTCTGGCATGATCCCAAAAGCTTCGATCCAGCTCGATCTCGTCTGCATCCGGCCGCGTGGGAGCCAGCGCGCCGCGGCCCGCCATTTCGTCGATTTCATCGAGGCTGGCGCTCCTGATATCGACGGCGCGCTCGTCGTCCCATACGCCAGGCAGTGACGAGATGGAGTACGTCTTCGCCCGTCTGCGGGTCTTGGCGCGGTGTGAAGACGACGGTGAAGTACTCGCCTTCCGTGACACCGAGCGCGATATAGCGCGTTTCGCCGTAGTCATGGCGTGCATCCTCCGTGACCATCACCGGCCCGCGAAAAATTCGAGCAGCCCGAAGCAGGTCAAATCCGCGTTCCGCGAGAATTCGTTGACGTTTCGTCTCGCTCCAGCTGAGCCGTTGGGTCATGTACACCCTTGTGTACACGAAATCAAGGTCTCACGCCGCCAGCTTGAAGTGATCGACAAGACCCGCGAACAGGCCGCGGCCGTCGGTGCAGCCCATGGCGGCTTCGACGTGGTTTTCCGGATGCGGCATCATGCCGAGCACGTTGCCGCGTTCGTTGATGATGCCGGCGATGGCGTTCATGGCGCCGTTGTGGTTCCAGTTCGGATCGACGATGCCGTCCGGCGAAGCATAGCGGAACACCACCCTGCCCTCGCCTTCGAGCCGCGCGATGGTCGCGCCGTCGGCGATGTAATTGCCCTCGCCGTGCGCTACCGGGACGCGGATCACCTGGCCGGCATTGTAGCCGCGGGTGAACGGCGTATCGGAGCGCTCGACGCGCAGATAGACGTCGCGGCAGATGAAGCGCAGCTGGGCGTTGCGCATCAGCACGCCCGGCAACAGCCCGGCCTCGCAGACGATCTGAAAGCCGTTGCAGACCGCGAGAATGAGCCCGCCCTTATCGGCAAAGGCGCGCACCGCCTCCATGATCGGCGCGCGCGCCGCGATGGCGCCGCAGCGCAGATAGTCGCCGTAGGAGAAGCCGCCCGGAATAACGACCAAGTCGGTGCCGGCCGGCAAGTCGCGCTCGGCGTGCCAGACCATCGCCGGCTCGCGGCCGGCGACGTGCGCCAGCGCGCGGGCCATGTCGCGCTCGCGGTTGATGCCGGGAAAGACCAGCACCGCCGATTTCATGGCTGCCGTCCCGCGCTCACTTGGTCACCTCGATCCGATAATTCTCGATCACCGTGTTGGCGAGGAGCTTTTCCGCCGCGGCCTTGAGCGCCGCCTCGGCCGCGTCATGGTCCGTGCCCTCGATCTCGATGTCGAACACTTTGCCCTGCCGGACGCTGGCGATGCCGCCGATGCCGAGCGATTTGAGCGCGCCCTCGATCGCCTTGCCTTGCGGATCCAAAATCCCGGATTTCAAGGTGACAGTGACGCGGGCTTTCATCAAGGCGCTCCGGCCGCAAGGGCCTTGCCCTTTCAATAAGAACGAATCGGCGCCGCCGCAACCGGCCGAGGGGCTCGGCGCGCCGGGCCGGTCAATGCACCGGCTCGCCCGCTCGCTCGAACAGCCGCCCGTAGCCTTCGATGCGGCCGCTTTCGCCGACGAGCCGCATGGCCGCCCAGAACGCCGCGGTCGCCGAGGAGACCACCGGCAGGCCATGCCGCGCTTCGAGCGGCGCCGCCACGCCCAATGTCCGCAAGCCCCCGCAGGAGATCAGAATGCCCTCGGCGCCATCGGCGCGCGCCACGGCCGTGTCGCTCAGCGCGACTATGTCGGCTTCGCTCTTCTGGCTCGGCCCGCCGAACTCGAGCAGGTCGAAGCTCTCCAGCGCCAGGACCTCGATCCCGTCGGCGGCCAGAAGCTCGCGCAGGCGGCGATTGACGACGTCGCTATAGGCCGTGGCGACGGCGACCCGCTGGGCGCCGACTTCGCGCAGGCCATCAATGATGGCTTGGCTCATCGTGCTGACCGGCAGGCCCGTCCTCTGCCGCAGCTCTTCGAGCAGCCATTGGTGCGCTTGCGGACCACGGTAGAACGTCAGCGAGGTGCCGATCACCATGATGGCGTCGGCGCCCTGCCCGGCCAAATACTCGGCCGCCGGCAGGATCGCGTTCCAAGCCGGCTCGTAGCCTTCAGGCGTGAGCGCCCGCACGCCGACGCCGCGCGGCACGAAGCGCACGCCCGGATACATGAGCGGGCCCTCGAATGGCACCTTGTCCTCGGCGAACGGCACGACGAGGCCGATGCTGATTTGCGTCTCGGCCCGCATTATCTAAACCGTGCGTGCGCCCATTCGAGGTCGCGATAAATCTCCGACAGCGACAGGGTGATGCCAAGTGAAGGCAACGCCAACACATCCTCCGTCGAGCGAAGCCGGCGCTCTGCAAATCCGGCGTCGCGGGCGAAAACGACAACTTCGACCGTATCCTGCGCGATCACGACGTAGTGCGTGAGCGACGCCAGCCTGGTGTAGGCGGTACGCTTCCAGCGCAGATCGCGAGCCTCTGTCGATGGCGAGAGAATCTCGAATGCCACAATCACGTCATTGCAATCACGCGCCATCGGGTCGGTAGAAGAGCCTGACCTCGGGATGACCAGTACGTCGGGCTCGGGCCGGCTAACGTCGGAAACGCGAACGCCCAGTCCGGGAAGCGCGACCCAAGACGCGCGCATGTCGCGATCGCGATTACCAAGCGCCAGAAGAAGGTTTCTGGCGATCCACTGATGAATTGGGCTAGTACCCACTTTCGCAAATTGGTGATTCGGGGCCGCGCCAAAATGTTGAATCATTTGAAGCACATGGCTGCACCCTACCCTCCATCCTATTCGTGATTCCGAGTACTAGTACCCGGAATCAAAGTTGAGTGATACGGCGATTTTTGAACCGGCGTTGGTAGACTTTTTTCTTGGTCCAGGCGAATGGCTCGGCTGTCTCGTTGTAGGCCGCGATGAAAGCATCGATATGCTCCTGCAACTGCTCGACGGCGGTGAAGGAGGCGCCGTTGAGGGATTGGCC
>JASHSE010000366.1 GCA_030036975.1 Xanthobacteraceae bacterium
GTTGGCCGGCGTCTTGATCGATTCGAAATAGTTCCAGGCGGCGAGATGTCCGACCAGCGGCTTGGTGTCGAGGCCGGCGAGCTCTTCTTCGCCGACCGAGAAGGCCACGACCGGAATGTCGGTCGCCTTGATGCCCTGGTTGCCGAGTTCCTTGTAGAACGGCACGTTGGCGTCGCCGTTGATGGTCGAGACCACCGCGGTCTTCTTGCCGGCCGAGCCGAACGCCTTGATTCGCGACACTTCGGTCTGCCAGTCCGAGAAGCCGAACGGCGTGTAGTTGATCAGGATGTCTTCGGGCGCCACCTTGAGTTCGTTCTTCAGGTACGCTTCGAGAATCTTATTGGTGGTGCGCGGATAGACGTAATCGGTGCCTTCCAGCACCCAGCGCTTGACCGAGCCGCCGTCCTTGCTGGCCAGATAATCGACCGCCGGAATCGCCTGCTGGTTCGGCGCGGCGCCGGTGTAGAACACGTTGCGCTGGCTCTCCTCGCCTTCGTATTGCACCGGATAGAACAGGATATTGTCGAGCTCCTTGAACACCGGCAGCACCGATTTGCGCGACACCGAGGTCCAGCAGCCGAACACCGCGGCGACGTGATCCTGGCTTATCAGCTCGCGCGCTTTCTCGGCAAACAGCGGCCAGTTCGAGGCCGGGTCGACCACGACCGGCTCGAGCTTCTTGCCGAGCAAGCCGCCCTGCTTGTTCTGCTCGGCAATCAGCATCAGCATGACGTCCTTGAGCGTCGTCTCGCTGATCGCCATGGTGCCGGAGAGAGAGTGCAGAATGCCGACCTTGATCGTATCCGCCGCCATGGCCAGCCGGGGCGCCATGAGCCCGGCGGCAAGCCCGGTCGCGGAAGCGAGCAACCGGCGCCGGTTGAGTTGGAGTTTTAATGTGGGAGTGTGGGACATGGATAAGCCTCCGCCTGTCGGAGAGCGCAAAGGCGCCCTCCCTGCCAGCCGGATCGCAAGGCGCGTGCCAATTTCCCTGAAGTCTAAGGCACTGACTCACATAATGAATGTTAATCCGCGCCAATAGCGGCTGGTTTTTCAGCAGCCGTCCGCCCATTTTTCGGGCAGTCTCTAAGTGCCGAGCCAGCGCTACGGAAGGCGAAGCAAACGGCCCAGGAGTGCCGGCGAGGTCCAGCTTTCTGGGCCGAACATCCCGGGCGTCAGGGCATTGAAGGTTGTAAGGCGAGCAGAAAGGTTGTCGGCGCCGCGACTCTCAGTCGAGGCAAAATAAGATCACACCCAATCAGTACACCCAATCAGTACAGAGGAGGTCACCATGATCCGCAAGGCGAAGGCAGTTTGGCGCGGCACCGGCCGGGCCGGTAACGGCCATCTCTCCACCGATTCCGGCGTGCTTTCCGAAACGCCGTATTCGTTCAAAACGCGATTCGAGAACGAAAAAGGCACCAACCCGGAGGAATTGATCGCGGCGGCGCATGCCGGCTGCTTTACCATGGCGCTCGCCTTCGGGCTGCAAGCCGCCGGCTATACGGCGACCGAACTGAGCACCGAGGCGGCGGTGACGCTCGAACCCGAAGGCCAAGGCTTTCGCATCAGCCGCTCGGCGCTGACGCTGCGGGGGAGCGTGCCCAATCTCGACCAGGCCAAGTTCGCCGAACTCGCCGGCGGCGCCGAAAAGAATTGTCCGGTTTCCAAGGTGCTCAAGGCCGAGATCACGCTTGACGCCAAGCTGGTGTGAGCCAGTTAACCGTAGGGCGGGCAAAGGCGCGCAGCGCCGTGCCCACCGTTGACGGCAAGAATCGTCGACCGCGTGGGCTTCGCTGCGCTCAGCCCACTTTACAAGGCGACCGGGAGGGGGGCAGTTGATCAATCCCGAAGCCGCGCCGTGCGCCGAAGGAGCAATCCGGTCGATTGCCGCGACGCCGTGCGCCGTCAGCACGCAATCGTGGGTCCTTGTTGCCACGATCCTGGCTTCGACGATCGCCTACACCGACGAGTCCGTCGTCAACATCGCGCTGCCGGCGATCGAAAGAGACCTGGCCGCTTCGGCCGCGATCGTGCAATGGCTGGTCAATGCCTACACGCTTTGCCTTGCGGCACTGCTCTTGATCGGCGGCGCCGCCGCCGACCGCTTCGGCCGCCGCAAAATGTTCATCACCGGGGTGGGCATCTTTGCGGCGGCATCGCTCGCCTGCGGGCTGTCGCCGAACGTCGCCATCTTGATCCTGGCGCGCGCCATTCAGGGTTTCGGCGCGGCGCTGCTCATTCCGTGCTCGCTGGCGTTGATCGGCGCCACGTTCGACGAAGCCGAACGTGGCCGGGCGATCGGCACCTGGGCCGGCTTTTCCGCCATTGCCGCCGCGGTCGGGCCGATCTTGGGCGGCTTCATCGTCGATCATTTCAGCTGGCGTTGGATTTTTCTGATCAACCCGCTGCTCGCGCTGCCGGCCATTTGGATCGCCGCCGCACACGTCCCGGAAAGCGTCGACCCTCTGGCGACAGGCCGATTGGACTGGCGCGGCGGTCTTTTGGCGTTGAGCGGATTGGCCGGCGTTTGTTTTGGCCTGATCGCGGCGCCGGATTTCGGTTGGACTGACGCTCGGGCACTGGCGCCGCTCGTGTGCGGCGTCGTGTTGCTCGGCGTTTTTCTTTGGGTAGAACGCCGCAACACGGCGCCGATGCTGCCGCTCGATCTGTTCCACTCGCGCACCTTTTCGGCCGTCAATCTGCTGACGCTGCTGCTCTACGCCGCGCTTGCCGCAGCGTTCTTCTTTCTGCCGTTCGCGCTCATTCAAGTTCATGGCTATGCGGCTGTCCTCGCGGGGGTAGCGTTTTTGCCGTTCACCATCGTCATGGCCTTGCTGTCGCGCTGGTCGGGCGGCTTGGTCGATCGGCTCGGCGCCCGGCTGCCTCTGGTCGTCGGACCGGCCATCACGGCGCTCGGCTTCGGTCTGTTGGCTATCATCGTGCGTAACGGTGCGTATTGGACTTTTCTCGTGTCGCTCGCCGTGCTCGGCCTCGGCATGGCCGTCAGTGTCGCGCCGCTGACGACAACCGTGATCAACGCGGTGCCTGCCGACAAGACCGGCGTTGCGTCCGGCATCAATAACGCCGTGGCGGCGCTGGCCAGCCTGCTCGCCGTCGCCATCTTCGGCGCGGTGGCGCTGGGACTCTATGATCGAGCGCTGGACCGGGCGCTGGCGCAGAGTTCTTCGGGCTCGGCAGAGTTCACGCAGGCCGTCACTGCCGCGCGCGGCAAATTCGCGGCTGCGTCAATCGGCAGCGCGGACGATGGCGGCGATCAGACGCAAGCGCACCGCATTATTACGACGTCGCTCGCGCAGAGTATCGAGGACATCATGGCGTTCGCCGCCGCGCTGGCGCTCGGCGCCGCGGCAAGCGGGACGCTGTTGCCAGGCTCCCGGTCGGGCACGTCCTGAACGCCGGTGGATGCGCCAGTCCGCGCGTTATTGCTGCGCTCGATTTCATTTCAGCCGATCGATGAAGTTCAGCAGCACGGCATCGGGTTTTCGATCAGATCGTAAACGTTATCGAACGTGATTTCGTTGATCGGGCGCTGAATCTTGAAGTTGCGTGGCGGTTCGTTTTTGAGAATCGCGATGATTGCGGTTTCGATCGGCGGGCATTTGGCTTTGACGCAAGGCACCTCCTTGACGACGATCGGTATTTCTTTTGCATAACCGAAATTTTGCCGCATCCAGTATCGGATTTGCTCAAGCGTCTGCGGCGATATTTCCAGAAGTTCGCGGCCAAACGGATCGGGCCGCGTCGCAGCCGCGCCGTTACCGTTTGCGCGGGTCGACAAACAGCTCCTAAATCCTTGCACAAGCGCTTCGCTATCGAGCCGGCGCCCGATGAAGACTAGCCGGTTGAGGCGTTCTTCACCGGCACTCCAGGCGCGGCCCGGCCGGCCTTCGAACTCCATGCGGACACCCTGAAACAGAAACTGATCAGGGTCGCCGCGCAGATTGAGAATGCCTTTCATGCGCAGAAGGTTTGGCCCGAACGCGGCGATCTGCGACCGAAACCAGACGCTCAGCTTCATGCCGTCGAGTTCGCCGGGCTCGACGATACAGACGGTCATAATGTCGCTCAGATGATTATGATGGGCATGATGATTGTGGCCATGCTCATGGTCGTGATCATGCTCGTCGTAGTCGGGCGCGACGGCAGGGCCGAGCCGCCGCTCGAGATCGGCGCTTTGCAACGTGAACACGATGTCGAGGTCGAATTCGGAATTTTTTGTTCGGCATATTTTGGCGATCTTATTCAGCCAGCCGATTTGTTGCTCAACGCGGCCCAATTCTTCGGTTGTCGCCAGATCCGTCTTGTTGAGAACAATCAGATCGGCGAAGGCGATTTGCTCGCTGGCTTCGACGGATTCGTCAAGCTGCGCCGCGATGTGTTTGGCATCGACGACGGTGATGACGCCGTCGAGCGTGAATTCGCTGCGGATGCGCTCGTCGGCGTAGAGCGTCTGCGCCACCGGGCCCGGTTCGGCGAGGCCGGTCGTCTCGATGATGACGGTGTCGAATTGGCTGCGGTGCTCGGCGAGCTCGAAGAAGCTGCGAACGAGATCGCCGCGCACGGTGCAGCAGATGCAGCCGTTGTTCATCTGGATGACCTGCTGGTCGGACGAGATCAACAGATGATGATCGATGCCGACCTCGCCGAATTCGTTGACCACGACGGCGATGCGGCGGCCGTGCTCGGCGGTCAATATGCGATTGAGCAGCGTGGTTTTGCCCGCACCGAGAAAACCCGTGACGATGATCACGGATGCTTTTTTTGCTTGTTCCGCACGCGCAGCGTCGCTCATGGCGGACGTAATATGGCTATGCCTTGCTCATCCGGCCACCCGGCCTGGCCCCTACGCCGCTTCAGTTCGGTATCGGCAATTGCATTTGCCCGATCACCTTGCCGACCGGCTCGCCGTCCTTCATCTGGATATTGCCGCGCACGATGGTGTAGACCGGCAGGCCCTTGACCTTCCAGCCGCCCCACGGCGTCGCATGGTTCTTGCTGTGCAGCTTGTTGGGATCGATCGTCGCTTCCTTGTTCATGTCGACGATGGTCAGGTCGCCGTCCGAGCCGAGCCGGATCGCGCCCTTTTTCGGATACATCTGCCACACCCTGGCGACGTTCTCGCTCTGCACTTTGGCATAATGGTTCAGGCTCATCCGTCCCTTGTTGACCTGGGTGAGCAGCAGCGGAACGTTGGTTTCAACGCCGCAGAAGCCCGAAATGCAGTCCCAGATCGCCGACTTCGTCATCTTGCCGTTGATGTCGCAGCCTTTCTCCTCGAGCGTATGCGGCGAGTGGTCGGTGGCAATCATGTCGATCGCACCGTCAAGCAGGCCGGCCCACAGCGCATCCTGATGCTCTTTGGAACGCACCGGCGGATTCATCTTCAGGAGCGGGCCGACATCCTTCATGTCGGTGTCGACCCGCAGCAAATAATGCGGCTGCGTCTCGCCCGTGAAACGCAAGCCGCGGGCCTTGGCGGCGCGCAGCATTTCCACCGCCTGTCTGGTCGAGGCATGCACGATGTGCAGCTTGGTGCCGAAGGTTTCGGCCAGGAACATGACATGCGCGATCGATTCCGCCTCGCACAGCCACGGCCGCGACGATTCCCAATAGACCGGGTCGTTCTTGCCCTCGGCCTTGAGCTTGTTGGTCCAGAAATGCTGGATCTGCCGGTTCTCGGCATGAACGCACAGTGGAACGCCCGATTTGGTGATGTTCGGGAATACGATCTGACACATGCCGTCGTCGGGAAACGGCAGATTGCCGATGGTCTCGCCGAAGAAGATTTTGTAGCCGATCGCACCGCGTTTCGCCATCGGCAGAATGTCGTCGGCGTTGGTCTGGTGCACGACGCCGAGCACGGCGAAGTCGCACAGCGATTTCGATTCGGCAATCCGCCGCTTGACGTCGACCTGTTCGGCGTTTTCGGTCGGCGGAATTTGGTTGGGCATGTCGATGACGGTGGTGATGCCGCCGCAGACCGCCGAGGTCGAGCCGGTGGAGAAATCTTCTTTGTGCGTCACGCCGGGATCGCGGAAGTGCACATGCGCATCGATCAGGCCGGGCAGCACGTGCAACCCGGTGGCGTCGATCACCTGCTTGCCCTCCGGCAGGGTGTCATCGAGACCGATATCGACGATTTGGCCTCCGGAAATCGCGACGCCGCCCTTGAGCGTGGCTTCAGGCGTGACGATCGTGCCGCCCTTCACGACCAGATCTGCTTTCATGATGCACTTCCTCTTCGGCTAACGGGACGCCGCCATGCGACGCTACAGCAAACTAATATGTGTCGAACATCTGCTGGATGTCATCGGCGTTGTTGGTCTTGGACAATGCGAGCGACAGCAGAATGCGGGCCTTCCAGGGCGGCAGATTGTCGCCGGCGACGAAGCCGCGGCGTTTGAGGCCCGGGCTGCGCACCACGCGGCCGGAGCCGACCCGGCTGCACAGGCACATGATGGTACCTTGCTCGCGGTAGACGCGATCGAAGGCCTCGTCCTGCGCCGGCGTCGGACGGCCGGCGCCGGTCGCGGCACTGACGATGGCTTTGGCGCCGGCTTTCGCCGCCGCTTCGATCATGATGCCGTCGGCGTTGGCATAGGAGAGCACGATGTCGACGCGCGGCAGCGATTGCAGGCCGCGCACGTCGAATTCGCTCTGCGTGGTGTGCCGCTTCATCGGCTGATGATAATAGATCACCTTGCCGTCGGCGTCGGCGTAGCCCAGCGGGCCGAGGTCGCGCGATGCGAATGCTTGCACCCGATAGGTCGCGTTCTTGGTCACGTCGCGGGCATTGAAAACGGTGTCGTTCATGACGACCAGGCAGCCGCGGCCGCGCGACTGAGGGGCGGCCGCGACGCGAACGGCATTGATGACGTTGAGATAGCCATCGGCGCTCACCGCCGAAGCGGGACGCATCGCGCCGACGATCACCACCGGCTTGACGGTCTTCAAAGTCAGATTGAGGAAATAGGCGGTCTCCTCCAGCGTGTTGGTGCCGTGCGTGATCACAAGCCCGTCGGCTCGATCCCGGTCGAAAATTGCGTGGATCTTGCGCACCAGATCGAGCCAATCGGCATTGACCAGCGCCTGGCTGGGTAACCGGCGAAACGGGATTTCCTCCACGGCCGCGATTTTGGCGAGTTCGGGAAGCTGTTTGAGGAGCTCGCCGGCGCCGAGCCGCTTGCCGGCCTCGATATACCAGGCCAGATCCAGGCGGTCGGTGCCGACCGAATCGATTGTCCCGCCGGTAAGAAGCAAACCGATGCGCGGCAAGCTCGCCATGAAACTTTCCATGTTCCTCGGGCGACGATAAGGACATAGCCGGCGCCCTTATCGACGTTTATGAACTCGCCATACAATACCGTTTCAAGGGATACGAGAAGGCAAATGCCGCACGACCACGGGGGCGCCGGCTGGATTGGCGCGAGCCTGCTGAGCAAGGAAGATGCCGTGGCCGCGGCAAGCCGGGAGATCGCTACTGATCCGGCTTGTATCCGTCCGTCAGCGTCTGCAGGAAAGCAATGATATTGCTCTCGTCCTGCGCGGTCATCGCCGGCGTCTCGCCGAAATGCCGATCGAACGGCGGGTCGGCCACGTCGATATTGGCCGCAAACCGCGCCGGGACGTCGTCGTACTTGCGCACCGTTCCGTCTGGTCCGCGCGGGTAGACCTTCTGCGGATCGGTATCGCGGAAGTTATAGAAGTCGAGCACCTGCTGCAGCGTCTGGAATACGCCGTTGTGGAAGAATGTCCGCCGCGTTGCGACATTGCGCAAGGTTGGGGTCAGAAACATGCCGCAATATTGCGTCTGGGTCGCCATGTCGGTGCGAATAGGCCCGCAGATGCCGAGGTCGAAATAATTCGGATCCTTATTGACGGCGAGAGCGACGTTGCGCGGCCCGGCCAACGCCTCGTACTGATGGTCGGTGAACAGCGGCGGCAAGCCATCGCGGCTCGGCTGGTCCAGATGGCAGCCGCCGCAATTGGCCTTCTTGGGATTGTTGAACAGATCATAGCCGCGCATCTCGGCGGCGCTCAGGCGGGTTTTGCCTTCGAGCCAGTAATCGTACTTGCTGGTGTAGGGGTGGAAGCTCGGCTCTTCGACCTGATAGCGGCCGACCGCAAACATCGCTTCCGCGATCAGGAGCCTGGGATTGTCGAATACACCCGGACCAAATAGCTCGGCAAATAACTGCGAATAGGACGCCTGGCGCAACTTCGCCACCACTGTTGCCATATCGCCGCCGTCCATTTCGCGCGCGTCGAGCAACGGCATGATGGCTTGATCCTGAAACGTATTGGCGCGGCCGTCCCAGAACAGACCGCCTTGCGGAACGATATTGGCTGTCGCTTGCGCGGACGTCGCAATTTTTTGTGCGCGCGCCGCGGTCTGGCCCAGCGCGGCCATCTGCGCGAGATTGACATTTTCGAGTTCTGGATTGTCGGGGCCGATGCTGAACGGCGGCTGCCGTTCGAGATACTCCAGCGATGGCACCGCGCGCAGGCCCTGCCTTGACAGCTTGGGGCCGCCCAGCATGACCGGCCCGTCGTTCGGCGGGCCATAGCCATGCTGTGGGCTGTGGCATGAGGCGCATGACAGCCGGCCCGAAGAGGAAAGATTGGCGTCGTAGAAGATCTGCCGGCCCAATTGTGCCATCGCCGACAACGGCGCTGCGCGCGGGCGGACGAGATGAACCGGATTCGGGTTTTCGCCGCCGGGCAACCCTTGCGGTTGAGCGGCAAGGCGAGCGCCGGCCAGCATGAGCAGGCCGGCGCCCAGCAGCCACAAAAGGTGGCCGGGTCGCATAACGTTGCGTTGTGCGATCAGAGGTGCCCGAGCGGCACGGGGGAAATGACGATGCCGCTCTCCGGGTCGAGGAACAGCCGGTAGTTCGCATTGCCGTGGCCGAAATCGAACATATCCATGATCGATCCGGCGCTGGCATCAAACGAGCCGCCGCCGAGACGCTCGCCGTTGAGCCAATTGTCCTCGATGAAGCGCACTACGGAAGCCTGCGAGATTCGCGTGTGGCTCACGAAGTTCTGCTTGGCGAAAGGCGAAATCACCAGGAAGGGAATACGGGTACCGGGCCCGCAACGGCCATTCACCGGCTTACCGGCAAGGCCGTCAGGCTGCGGCTGCGTCGCAACGCCGGCGCCGCACTGGTCCGGGCCGTTGACCGCATCGGACGTCGAGTAAGACGCGCTGGTCGGGGTGGCATAGGCGTGGTCATACCAGCCGTCGGAGTCGTCATAGGTTATGATGACCGCCGTATCCTTCCAGTCAGGCTGCAGTTCGAGGAAGTTGATCAGATCGACCAGCCCCTGCTGCTCATCGAGGGGATCGGAATTGCCGGGGTGACCGTCCTGATAGGCCGCCATCTTGATGTAGGACACGGCCGGGAAGTTGCCGGCCTTCACCGCGGCAAAGAAGTCCTGCAGATCGTATTGGTGATTGGCAGGGTCAGGCTTACCGTCCGCCTCCAGGGTGTGGCCGATCGCCTGCACCGAGCTCGGACGGGCATGAGTCGGGTTCTCGGTCGAAGCGAAGTACTGGAACCACATGTGGTGCTGAACGTAGTCGTTGATGTTGGCGCCGATGACGCTCGAGAAAGTGCTCCGCTGACAACCGGTGGTGCCATTGGCGTTGACCGCTTGCAGATTGAAGCCGCCCATGAAGCCGCCCCAACTGATGTCGGCCGCATTGAGCAGATCGCCGATGTTCTTGCTGGTCATCTGCACCGTCGTGCTTTTGCTCGAGCAAGCGTCGAAAGCGGGGTCGGTATCGCCGATTTGCGTAAAGCCGCCTTGGCCGTCGGGGATGAATGAAGGCGAGCCCAGGATGGCTTTTGCGCCGTTGGTCTGACCGGAGACCACTTCGAGCGCACCCGGCGTCGACGGGCCGTAGGTGTCCGTGTAGGCGTTGTCGTTCAGTGCGAAATACTGGGCGTAGTTCCAAATCCCCATCACGGTATTGCCGTCGAAATAGCCCATCACCTGCCCGGTGGTGCCGAAGGCGCCAACGCCGCCGCTGGTGCCGTTGCCGGTAAATTTCGGAAACAGATCGGCCTTGCCGTTATCGTAGGCCTGTTGCTCCGCCGTATAGCCGTGGTTTTGATCTGCGGTGTTAGCCTGCGTCCGATCGAGACGGAACGGGTTTGCCGCACCGGCGCCATTTGCCGGATTCAAATTCGGGTTGTTGGTGAGCAGATTGGCCGTGGCGAGGTTGTTCACCGTCGGCGTCCGGTTGCTGGCTTT
>JASHSE010000367.1 GCA_030036975.1 Xanthobacteraceae bacterium
ATTTTCGACGAAGGCGCGAAACGCGTCCTGCACGGCATCGAAAGTTTTGAAGTGGTCGAGATGCTCGGGATCGACATTGGTGACCACGGCGATGTCGGCCGGTAGCCTGAGAAACGTGCCGTCGGACTCATCGGCCTCAACCACCATCCAGTCGCCGGCGCCAAGCCGTGCATTGGTGCCGTAGGCATTGATGATGCCGCCGTTGATCACGGTCGGATCGAAACCGCCGGCGTCGAGCAGCGCCGCCACCATGGACGTTGTCGTCGTCTTGCCATGCGTTCCGGCAATGGCGATGCAGCTTTTCAGGCGCATCAACTCCGCCAGCATTTCGGCGCGGCGCACCACCGGCAGGCGCTGCGCGCGCGCGGCGACGAGTTCCGGATTGTCGCGCTTGATCGCCGACGAAACCACCACGACCCGGGCGCCGCCCAAATTTTCCGCCGCGTGGCCGATCGCGATGGTGACGCCGAGCGCGCGCAATCGCTTGACGTTGGCGCCCTCGGCCTGGTCGGAGCCCTGCACCGTATAGCCGAGATTGACCAGCACCTCGGCAATGCCGCTCATGCCGATGCCGCCGATGCCGACGAAATGCACCGGCCCGATGTCGCGCGGCAACTTCATGGCAACTCCCAGTTTGACGCGGCCGCAACCTACTTGGTCGCGCCTGTCCTTGCCACCGCCAAGACGAGGTCGGCGAGGCGGTCGGCGGCGTCAAGCCGGCCGAGCGACCGGGCCGCCTGGGCCATTGCGGCAAGCCGCGCCGGCGCGGCGGCAAGCGCTGCGATCGCGGCGGCGAGCCGCACCGGCGTGAACGCATCCTGGACGATGCGGACAGCGCCGCCTGATTGTTCCAATACGCCGGCATTGGCGAATTGATCTTGGTCGAGCGCATGCGGTAACGGCACCAGGATGGCCGGCCGGCCGATCGCAGCCAATTCGGCGACGGTCGAGGCGCCGGCGCGCGCCACAACCAAGTGGCTCGCCGCCATGCGGGCGGGCAGATCGGCGAAGAACGGCGCCACCTCGGCCGCGACCGAAGCTGCGGCGAAAGCCGCGCGCACCCGCGCCACATCCTCCTCGCGCGCTTGCTGAATGACCGAAAGGCGCGCGCGCAGTTCGCCTTGCAGCAACGCGATCGCCGGCGGGACGACATCGGCCAAGACGCGCGCCCCCTGGCTGCCGCCAAAGATAAGGAGTCGCAGCGGCCCGCTGGCATCCGGATAAGGGCTCGACGCGGCGGCTGCGACGGCCGGCCGGACTGGATTGCCGGTGAGTGTTGCCTTCGCCGCCAAAGCCGGCGCGTCGCCAAACAGGTTTGGAAACGTCGTGGCGATTGCGGTCACGCTCGGCGCCAAAAACCGATTGGCGCGGCCGATCACCGCGTTGGCGTCGTGAACGAGGCTCGGCACGCCGCGCCAAGCCGCCGCAAGGACCGGCGGGATGGTCGGGTAGCCACCAAAGCCGATGACGGCGGCAGGCTCGATCCGGCCGATCAGAGCGTGGGCCTGATAAAGGCCGAGCCCGAGAAGCGCCAAGGTCCGGGCGACCGCGACCGGATTGCGGCCGCGCAGCGTCGCGCTCGCCACGACGTGGATGGCATCCTCGGCGAAGGCGCCGCCGTAACGCGCCGCGCGCCGATCGGTGACGAGATGAACCGCAATGCCGCGCCGGATCAGCGCGGCCGCCAGCGCCTCGGCCGGGAACAGATGGCCGCCCGTTCCGCCGGCCGCGACCAGGACCGGGGCCGCGCCCGGGCCTGCGGCCTGCATCAGACGGGGCTTCCGGCGATGACGATCTCGCCGGGCAGTTTGGCGCGCGGCCGCTCGCGCGTGAGCGCCACCAGCATGCCCATGCCGTAGGCCAGTGAAATCAGCGACGAGCCGCCATACGAGATGAACGGCAGCGTCATTCCCTTGGCGGGCATCAGGTGCAGGTTAACGGCCATGTTGATGGTCGATTGCAAGCCGAACAGGATGGCGAGCCCTGCCGCGGCGAAGCGGCAGAACGGATCGTCGTTGCGCATGGCCTTGGCCAACGCGCGAATGACGATGAAAGCAAACAGCGCGACCAGAATAAGGCAGAGCACAATGCCGAATTCCTCGGCGGCGACCGCGAACACGAAATCGGTGTGGCCCTCGGGCAGGATGCGCTTGATGGTGCCCTCGCCCGGACCGCGGCCGAACCAGCCGCCGCGGATGAATGATTCGGTGGCGATATCGACATTGAAGGTGTCGCCGGAGGCCGGATCGAGGAAGCCCCGGATGCGCTGCGCCACATGCGGCACGGTGTAGAACGCGGTGACGAGGCCGATGCCGGCGGTGGCGGCAAGCCCGATCATCCAGATGAAGCGCATGCCGGCCATGTAGAACAACGCGCCCCAGACCAGTACGATCAGCATGGTCTGGCCGAAATCCGGTTGCAGCACCAACAGCGCCACGACCAGGATGAGCAGCGCCAGCGCGATCAAATTGGCGGGCATTTCCGGCCGCTTCGCCGATTCACCGAACAGCCAGGCGATCAGGATCACGAAGGCCGGTTTTAGAAATTCGGACGGCTGGACGTTGATACCGAGGATCACCAGCCAGCGGCGCGCACCCTTGATCTCGGCGCCGAAATGCGGCGTCGCCGCCACGAGAACGAGGCTCACCAGAAAGACGATGAGCGAAACCTGGCGCACCTCGCGCGGCGACAGGAACGAGGCGGCGATCAGCACGATCGCGGCCGGAACGAGAAACAGCACCTGGCGATCGACGAAATGGAACGGGTCAAGCCCGATGCGCGCGGCAACCGGCGGGCTCGCCGCCAGGCATAGGATGATGCCGCCGAGCATCAGCGCGACCAGCGCCGCCAGCGTCAGCCGGTCGACCGTCCACCACCATTCGTTAAACGCGGTGCGTTGCGCGCGCGAGCCCATCAGCCGTCCCAGGCGGAAAAACCTTAGCGTTACACTTGGCACCCGCATGGTTTAAAGGGCATTAATGCGCCGCGAATAGGCGAGGCAATGACGGCCTATCGGGATTTTTTTGCCGGCAAACGAGTGATGCTGATGGGGCTGGGCCTGCTCGGCCGCGGCATCGGCGATGCGGCGTTTTTGGCCGGGCTCGGCGCGGAATTAACCGTCACCGACCGCAAGAACGAAGCTGAGCTTGCCGCGTCGCTTAAGCAGCTCTCCGGCTTTTCGAACATCCGTTACGTGCTCGGCGCGCACCGCGTCGAAGACTTCCAGCGCGCCGACATGGTCATCAAGGCGGCAGGCGTTCCCCGCGATTCGCCCTACGTCAAAGCGGCGCGCGACGCTGGCGTCGCTGTCTACATGTCGACCGCACTGTTCGCCAAATTCGCCCGCCAAACCAGCGCGGCCATCGCAGGCGTCACGGGCACCCGCGGCAAATCGACTGTCACGCACATGATCCATCACGCGCTCGCCGGCGCGGGCCGGCGCGCGCATCTCGGCGGCAATGTGCGCGGGCTCTCGACGCTTTCGCTTTTGCCGGAAGTGCGCCGCGGCGATATTGCCGTTCTGGAGCTTGATTCCTGGCAACTGCAGGGCTTTGGCGGTTTGCGCCTGAGCCCCGACGTGGCGGTGTTCACCAATTTGCTGATGGATCACCTCAATTACTATCCCGACATGGACGCGTATTTCGCCGACAAGGCAAACATCTTCAAATATCAGAAAGCAAACGACACGCTGGTGGTCGGCGCGCAAATCCTCGACCGCATTTCGGCATCACGGCCGCCGGCGCCGGCCGCCGTGCCAAAAGCCATTGCCGCGGATTGGCAACTGCAAATCAGGGGTGCGCACAACCGCGAGAACGCGGCGCTTGCCGCCGCAGCCTTGCGCGCGCTGGGTCTGGCGGAACAGGAGATCCGTTCCGGACTGGAATCGTTTCGCCCGGTCGAGGGCCGGCTCCAGTTCGTCAGCGAACTGCGCGGCGTCAAAATCTACAACGACAATAATGCGACGACGCCGGACGCGACGGTCGCCGCGCTGCAAGCCTTCCCCGGCGAGCGCATCGTGCTGATCGCCGGCGGCGCCGACAAAGGCATTCCGCTCGACACGCTCGTCGAAGAAATAAAACAGCGCGCCGGTGCCGTCATTCTCCTGCCGGGCACCGGCACCGACCGGCTCGCGCCGCAGCTCAATTCTTGCATCAGAGCTGATAATACGGCGCAAGCGTTGGAGAAAGCATTTGCAGAGGCCCGACCGGGCGACGTGCTGCTGCTCAGCCCGGGCTTCGCCTCATTCGGACTCTTTACCAACGAGTACGAACGCAACGATGCGTTCTTGACGGCGCTGCGGGAGCTGGAAGGCAATACGAAGTACGGCTGAACGTTTCCACTTCCGCTCGTCCCCGCGAAAAGCGGGGACCCCAGTGCTGGATTCCCGCTTTCGCGGGAATGAGCGAAGAATTAAGACCGACGCGCACCCTCACCGCAATTTCAGCGTCGACAGCCCGGCGAGCGCCAGCACCACGGCGACGATCCAGAAGCGGATGACGATCTGCGGTTCGGTCCAGCCGAGCTGCTCGAAATGGTGATGGATCGGCGCCATCTTGAAGATGCGCTTGCCGGTAAGCTTGAACGACGCCACCTGCACGATCACCGAGACCGCTTCCAGAACGAACAGGCCGCCGATCACCGCCAGCACGATCTCGTGCTTGGTGGCGACCGCCACGGTGCCGATCATGCCGCCGAGCGCCAGCGAGCCGGTATCGCCCATGAAGATCGAAGCCGGCGGCGCGTTGAACCACAAAAAGCCCAGGCCGGCGCCGACCACCGCGCCGCACAGCACCGCAAGCTCGCCAGTACCGGCGACGTAATGGATCTGCAGATAATCGGCGAACACGGTGTTGCCGCACAGATAGGCAATCAGGCCGAAGCTCGCGGTGGCGATCATGACCGGCACGATGGCAAGCCCGTCGAGCCCGTCCGTGAGGTTCACCGCGTTGCCGGCGCCGACGATGATGAACATGCCGAACACCACGAAGAACCAACCGAGGTCGAGCACCAGCTCCTTGAAGAACGGAAACGCCAACGAGGTGCCGAAATGCGGCATTGCCGGCAGGTGCACGAGCCTGACCATGATGAAGCAGGCGATCCCGGCAATGATCGCTTCGAGAATGAGGCGCGTGCGGCCGGAAAAGCCGCCGTGCGTCTGCTTGGTGACTTTCAGATAGTCGTCATAGAAGCCGACCAGGCCGAAGCCGATCGTGACGCCCAGCACCACCCACACGTACGGATTGGCGGGATTGGCCCAGAGCAGCGTCGACACCAGCGTGCCCGACAGGATCATCAGACCGCCCATGGTGGGCGTGCCGGCTTTGGTGATGATGTGCGATTGCGGGCCGTCGGGCCGGATCGGCTGGCCCTTGCCTTGCAGCAGGCGCAGCCGGTCGATGATGGCCGGACCGAACAGAAAGACGAACAGCAGCGCGGTGATGATGGCGCCGCCGGTGCGGAACGTGATGTAGCGGAAAACGTTGAGGACGGAAAGCCTGCCCGACAGATCGATCAGCCAATACAGCATTGCATCAACCTTGCGCGGACGCGCTTTCGAGTGAGTGGTCGTCGACCGACGGCGCCTGCGGATAAGCGCGCTGCAGCGCCTTGACGATGGGGCCCATGCGCGAACCGAACGAGCCTTTGACCATCACCACGTCGCCGGCGCGCAATGCGGCGACCACCTGCGGCTCGAGCGTCGCGGAATCTTCCGCATAGAAGCCGCGGCGGCTCGGCGGCAGTGCCTGCCACAGCTGACGCATCAGCGGCCCGCAGCAGAACACCAGATCGACGGCATTGTCGATGACCGGCTTTGCCAGCGCGCGATGCAGCGCGACGCCCTTATCCCCAAGCTCGAGCATGTCGCCGAGCACGGCGATGCGCCGACCGCGCGGTCCGATTTCGGCCTGGCCGAGCAGCGCCAGCGCCGCCGCAACCGAAACTGGATTGGCATTATAGCTTTCGTCGATGACCAGCGCCTGGCCGTCGGAAACCTCGATCTCGATCGGCGCGCCGCGGCCGGCGGCGGCCTTGACTTGCGAAAGCGCCAGCGCCGCCAGCGCCAGGTCGGCGCCGGCCAGCACGGCCGTTGCCAATACTGCGAGCGAATTATCGACGAGGTGGCGCCCCGGCGCGCCGATCTTGTAGGTGAGTTCGGCGTCGAAAATCCGCGCCACCACGGTCGAGCAGCGCGGATGCAGCACGCATTTGAGGAGCCGCGCATCGGCCTTGACGTGCTCGCCGAACGAGACGATGCGTGCGACGCCGGCTGCATCGGCGCGGCGCTTGAGCCGAGCAAATTGCGCGATGTCGCGGTTGAGCACCGCGGCGCCGCCGGGTTGTTCGATGCCGAGAAAAATTTCCGCCTTGGCGTCAGCGATCTTCGTCAGGGAGCCAAAAAATTCGAGATGCACCGGCGCGATGGTCGTGATCAGCGCGATGTGCGGGCGCGCCAAGCGCGTCAGCGGCGCGATCTCGCCGGCATGGTTCATGCCCATTTCCAGGACGGCGTAACGCGCGTCCGCCGGGCAGCGCGCCAGCGACAGCG
>JASHSE010000368.1 GCA_030036975.1 Xanthobacteraceae bacterium
CGCCGCCATATTCGCCGGCCGGAATGGTGCCCTCGAAGCTGTTGTATTCGATCGGATGGTCCTCGACCTGGACCGCCAGCCGCTTTTCGCCGGGATCGAGGCTCGGGCCGCGGGTCACCGCCCAGCTCTTCATCACCCCGTCGAGTTCAAGCCGGAGATCGTAGTGCAGCCGGCGCGCCGCGTGCTTTTGGATGACGTAGCTGTTGCCGCCGCGCCTTGCGCGGCGCCCGCGCGGCTCCGGCGTTACGCCGAACTGTCGTTTTTTACGGTAAATGTCGAGCGCCACGGGTCCTCAATCGCCGGCCGCGGGCATTTTCGGGCTCGCCATGGCTAAACCGCGATTATTTTTCGCTGTAGGAACCATGGTGAGAACGAAACCGGCTCCCCATCATTATATGAACCAGATGGGCACGTGGGAAACTAACCTTGTATGAACCAAGCCTCGACCTTCGTGGTTTCCTGGAGGGGTCCGGGGTAAATTGCCTATTCGGGCCAGGATGGTGTAAACACTGCAAAATTTTACGTGTTCAGGTCGGTAACTGGGCGCGCACTCAACCCCAATAAAGGCCGTTAGGCCGGATAATATGGAGCTTCAGCGTGACGGTTCGCTCAACCCCTTTGCTCGACCTCATCAAAACCCCTGAAGACCTCAGGCGGCTCCAACCCGGCGAACTGCGTCAAGTCGCCGACGAGCTGCGGCAGGAGACGATCGACGCTGTCGCCGTTACCGGCGGCCACCTCGGCGCCGGTCTTGGCGTGATCGAACTGACCGTGGCGCTGCATTACGTGTTCGACACTCCGCGCGACCGGCTGGTCTGGGACGTCGGCCATCAGGCCTACCCGCACAAAATCCTCACCGGCCGCCGCGACCGCATCCGCACGCTGCGCCAGGGCGGCGGGCTTTCCGGATTCACCAAGCGCGCCGAGAGCGAATACGACCCGTTCGGCGCCGCGCATTCGTCGACCTCGATCTCCTCGGCGCTCGGCATGGCGGTCGCCCGCGACCTCGCCGGCAAGCAGAACAACGTCATCGCCGTGATCGGCGACGGCGCCATGTCGGCCGGCATGGCGTACGAGGCCATGAACAATGCCGGCTCGATGGATTCCCGGCTGATCGTCGTGCTCAACGACAACGACATGTCGATCGCACCGCCGGTCGGCGCGCTGTCGGCCTATCTGGCCCGGCGCGTGTCCGGGCGCGGCTATCGGCGGTTGCGCAAGCTGGTCCGGCAGATCGCCAAGCGCCTGCCGTCGCGCATGCTGGAACAGCGCGCGCTCGCCATCGAGCAATATGCGCGCGGTCTTGTCACCGGCAATACGCTGTTCGATGAGCTCGGCTTCTTTTATGTCGGCCCGATCGACGGCCACAATATCGATCACCTGCTGCCGGTCCTCAAAAACGTGCGCGACGCCAAGAACGGTCCGTTCCTGGTTCACGTCGTCACCCAGAAGGGCAAGGGCTATCTGCCGGCGGAGAATTCGGCCGATAAATACCACGGCGTCGTCAAGTTCGACGTCGCCACCGGCGCCCAGGTCAAATCGAAGCCGACTGCGCCTGCGTACCAGAAGGTCTACGGCGAAAGCCTGATCAAAGAAGCGCGCAAGGACGACAAGATCATCGCCATCACCGCCGCCATGCCGTCGGGCACCGGCGTCGATCTGTTCCAAAAGGCGTTTCCCGAGCGCACTTTCGACGTCGGCATTGCCGAGCAGCACGGGGTGACGTTCGCCGCGGGGCTGGCGACCGAAGGCTATAAGCCGTTCGCCACCATCTACTCGACCTTCCTGCAGCGCGCCTACGATCAGGTCGTGCACGACGTCGCCATCCAGCGGCTGCCGGTGCGCTTCGCCATGGACCGCGCCGGCCTGGTCGGCGCCGACGGGCCGACTCATGCGGGCTCGTTCGACATCGCCTATCTCGGCTGCCTGCCGGGCTTCATCTTGATGGCGCCCTCCGACGAAGCCGAACTCGTGCACATGGTGGCGACCGCCGTCGCCATCGACGACCGGCCGTCGGCGCTGCGCTATCCGCGCGGCGAAGGCTTTGGCGTGCCGCTGCCCGAGGAAGGCAAGCCGCTCGACATCGGCAAAGGCCGCATCGTCCGCGAGGGCACCAAAATCGCGCTGTTCTCGTATGGCGCGCGGCTTCGCGAATGCATGAAGGCGGCCGACGAGCTTGCCACCTACGGCCTGTCGACCACGGTCGCCGACGCGCGCTTCGCCAAGCCGCTCGACGTCGATCTGTTGCTGCGGCTCGCCCGCGAGCACGAGGTGCTGTTGACCATCGAGGAAGGCGCCATCGGCGGCTTCGGCGCGTTCGCCATGCAGGCGCTCGCCGAGCACGGCGCGCTGGACCGCGGGCTGAAAGTCCGGTCCATGGTGCTGCCCGACATGTTCATCGACCAGGACTCGCCGAGCGCCATGTACGCCAAGGCCGGCCTCGACGCCAAGAGCATCGTCGCCAAGGCGTTCGAGGCGCTCGGCCAAAACCTGCGCGGCGAGACCGTCAAGCTCGTGCGGTCGTGAACTTCGCCTGAAGCTTCTATATTCCGCTCATTCCCGCGCAAGCGGGAATCCAGCTCTGGGACCCTCGCGGGGACGAGCGGAGATCAACATGCCTACCCGCCAACGCGCCGACCGGCTTCTGGTCGAGCGCGGCCTGTTCGAAAGCCGCGCCCGCGCCCAAGCCGCCATCGCGGCCGGTCTGGTCAGCGCCGATGGCGCGCCGGTGCGCAAGCCGTCCGAAGACCTTGCCGGCGCCGCGACGATCAAGGCCGCGCCCGAGCACCCTTACGTCTCGCGCGGCGGCGTCAAGCTTGCCGCGGCGCTTGATCGCTTCGGCCTCAACGTCAACGACCGTATCTGTCTCGACGTCGGCGCTTCGACCGGCGGCTTTGCCGAAGTGCTGCTCGAACGCGGCGCGCGGCGCGTTTATGCGGTCGAT
>JASHSE010000369.1 GCA_030036975.1 Xanthobacteraceae bacterium
TGTCTTCGTAGGCCCAGCCCTGCTGGCCCATGCCGGGAATGGCGTAGGCCACCGAAATCGCGTCCGAGAGTCTTTTGATGGCGCGATAGATCAGCGTGCGGTGCGCCCAAGGGCAGGCGTGCGCGACGTAGAGATGGTAGCGCCCGGGCTCGGCCTTGAAACCCGACGAGCCGTCCGCGGTGATGACGTCGCGGAAGCGGCTGTCGATGCGGCGAAAGTCGCCGGCTTTGCCGGTCTCTTCCGGCAATTGCTCGTCGGTCCATTTGCCGTCGATCAAAATGCCCATCAGGCGGCCTCCCCGCGCGCCAGCGCCGCGGCGTTGCGAATCGCCGCGATATTGGCGCGATAGGAGGCGGGCGTGCGGTCCTTGAACACCGCGGAGCCGGCGACGAAGGCGTTGGCGCCGGCGCGCGCCGCTTCCGGCGCGATCTGCGGCGTGATGCCGCCGTCGATCTCGATGTCGATCGGCCGGCCGGCCGCCATGGCGCGCAAATTGCGCACTTTGTCGAGGGCGCCGGCGATGAATTTCTGGCCGCCGAAACCGGGATTGACCGACATGACCAGGATCAGGTCGACCATATCGACGACGTGCTCGATCGTGCTTTCGGGCGTGCCGGGATTAAGCGTGACGCCGGCCTTCTTGCCGAGCGCGCGGATCGCCTGCAGCGAGCGGTGGATGTGCGGGCCGGCCTCGACGTGCACAGTAATGATGTCGGCGCCGGCCTTGGCGAAGGCCTCGAGATACGGATCGCACGGCGCGATCATCAGGTGCACGTCCAGCGTCTTTGCCGTGTGCGGCCGGATCGCCTTGACCATATCAGGGCCGATCGAAATGTTCGGCACGAAATGGCCGTCCATGACGTCGACATGGATCCAATCGGCGCCCGCCTGGTCGACCGCACGGACTTCGTCGCCGAGCTTGGCGAAATCGGCGGACAGGATCGACGGGGCGATGATGAGGGGACGCGGCACGGCGCTCTCCGCAATTGCCGTTCGCCTAACATGCCGCCAGCGGGGCGGCAACGCGCCCTCGCGCGAGCGGCAATATTTGCCGGCACGGCCGCGGCAGCGGCAAATCCTGGCGCGCTTTCCGATCCGCCGCCACGGCGAAAGTCCCTTTGCTTCAGAGGCTTAGCGCACGGCCCAGGTTTTGCATCGCCGACCGCGGCGGCGTTCGGCGAAACCGACTGCCAATTCGAGGAGCGCATCATGTCTTCACCTATCAGCAGCTCGAACGCCAATAATCCGTTCGCCTCGCTGCAATCCATGCAATCCTTATGGCAGCAGCAATCGTCGGCAGGTGGCGCGCAAACGCCATCGGATCCGCTGTCTGCGCTGTTGTCGGCGCTTAACCAGGAAGGCGCGGGCGGCGCTGCCGTGTCTCCGACAAATGGCACCAACTCCTCGGGCAGCACGGCCGCGCAATCGACATCGCCGCAATTCGGCCCGCAGACGCTGCAGGCTTTGTTGGCCCTGCAATCGAACGGCACAAACGCGCAATCGCTGGCCTCGGCGCTCGACAACGGCGGCAGCGGCGATCCTTTATCGGCGCTGGGAAGCCAATCGTCGCAAGGCTCGCAGGGCCAGCACCACCATCATTATCATAGCGCCGATGGTTCCGATGGCTCGGCCGGCGGCGCGTCAAGTAGCGCCAGCTCCAATTCCGGCGGCGGCAGCACCAGCGGCAACGATCTTCAACAATTGCTGCAGATGCAGGCGCAGCTGGTTGCTCCGGCCGGCACGCAGAACACCGTCACCGCATAGCGGCCGCTTGCGATCCGCTGACGCTGCAACTTGCGCTGGACTTAACCGCCCGGCCGCGATAGCGCGTGGCTGCAGCGGAGGTTTTTTCCAGTGGCCCGGGCCGACGTCATTGTGCTGGGAGCCGGCATCGTCGGCGTCTCGATTGCGCTGCATCTCGTCAAGCGCGGGCTGTCGGTTGCGTTGATCGACCGCGCCGGAGTCGGGGAGGGCACCTCCTACGGCAATACCGGCATCATTGAGGGCGACACGATTTTTCCGCAGGCGTTTCCGTCCAGCTGGACGGCGCTGCTGCGCATTGCGCTCAAGCGCGCGCCGGAAGCCAATTATCATCTGTCGTTTCTGCCGCAGGTCGCACCGTGGCTGTTTGCGTTTCGCGCCGCGTCGCGGCCGGCGCGGCTGCTCGAAACCGCCCATGCGATGCGGCCGCTGTTCGCCCACGCCGTCGCCGAGCACGAGATTTTGACCGGCGAGGCCGGTGCCGAGCGCTATGTCCGCCGTACCGGTTGGCTCAAGCTTTACCGCGGCGACCGCGCGTTTGCCGCGCAGGCGCGCGAGCTTGAGCTTGCGAAAAGCCTCGGCATCGCCAATGTGCCGCTCGACGGCGAGGCGGCCCGCGCGCTCGAACCGTCGCTCAAGGCGGTGTTCCGGCACGCCGTGCACTGGACCGGCGCCATGAGTGTGAGCAATCCGCTGGCGCTGACGCGCGCCTACGCGGCGCGGTTTGAAGCGCTCGGCGGCGTCACCGCGAATGGCGACGGGCGCAGCCTGCATCGCGTCCATCCGCACTGGCGCGTCGACACGGCGTCCGGCCCGATCGATGCCGGCGACGTCGTCGTTGCGCTCGGGCCGTGGGCGCCGGATATACTCGCCCCGCTCGGCATCAAGCTGCCGCTCGCGGTCAAGCGCGGCTATCACCGGCACTTCCAGCCACAAGGCAATGCGGGGCTCAGCCGTCCAGTGCTCGACGCGGAGGTCGGTTATTGCCTGGCGCCGATGGAGCAGGGTATCCGGCTGACCACCGGCGCCGAATTCGCCGCGCGCGACGCCGCACCCACGCCGGTGCAGTTCGCGCGGCTGTTGCCGGCGGCGCGGCAATTGTTCGCGCTCGGCGAGCCGGTCGAAGCAAAACCCTGGCTCGGCGCGCGGCCGTGCTTTGCGGATTCGCGGCCGGTGATCGGGCGGGCGCCAAATCAGCGCGGGCTCTGGCTCGCTTACGGCCACGCCCATTGGGGCCTCACGCTGGGGCCGGCCACCGGCCGCCTCATCGCGGAGATGATGACCGGCGTCACGCCGTTCTGTGATCCAAAACCTTACGGCGCCGACCGCTTCGGGCGGTGATACATAACCGAATAATCTCGGTCGTCATTCCGGATCGCCGCGCAGCGGCGAATCCGGAATCCATAACCCCTTGTGCTGGGATTATGGATTCCGGGCTCCTCGCGGAGCTTGCCATCAGGCCGGCCACTTCGGGCTGGACCCGTTGGCTCGGCCCCGGAATGACGCTGAAATAATTAATTCCCGCTGATCGTGCGTACCACGCTGTTCTCCGGCCGCGTGTTGTTGGCCGACATCTTGTCCTGCGCGCGCAGCATGTCGTCGTATTTGGCGATCGTGGTGACTGGCGCCTTGGGCACCATGTGCACGACCTTGAAGCCGGCCGCCTGGAGTTGGCGCAGCAGTTCAGGCATCGCCTCGGCGGTGGCATGCTGGAAGTCGTGCATCAGCACGATGCCCTTGCCGCGCTTTTCCAGCTTGCTCAGCACCGATTTGATCACCTGCTCGGGCCGCCGCATCTTGAAATCGAACGAGTCGATGTCGGTCGAGAAGGTCGCGATATTGCGCTGGGCGAGATAGGCGAGCAGCACAGGCGGCTGCTGCAGATCCGGGAAGCGGAAGAACGGCGCGATCGGGCCGTCGACCGCCGCATGCACGGCGCTCACGCCCATCTCGATCTCCTGCTTGGCCTGCTCGATGTCGCTGGCGTACGGATTCCTCGCCAAATCCTTATGCGACCAGGTGTGGCTGCCGATCGTCATGCCGGCGGCGGCGACCATCTTGGAAATTTCCGGATGCCAGGTGGCGTGCTCGCCGATCTCGAAGAACGTCGCCTTGAGACATTGGTCGGCCAGTGCCTTGAGCACCGCCGGCGTATTCTCCGGCCACGGCCCGTCGTCGAACGTGAGCACCACTTCGTGCTCGCGCAGGAAATCGTATTGCTTGAAATGCTCGAAGCCGAAGGCGGGACCGCCGGTGGTGTCGATCTGGACGACGCGGGCGAGGCCCATGGCGCCGGGCTTGTCGCAGGCGAGGGCGTTGTTCGCGGCGGCGTGCGAGCCGGGTGGCGTGGCGTTGGCGAGCGCGGCGCCCGCGGTCGCAGATGCGTTCGACGCAGCGGAATTCTGCGCAAGCCGCGTTGGTTCGGCCGCAGCGGCTGGTGCGGCGACCGCGGCGGCCACGGGCTTCGGCGCTATCGCAGCCGGCGCTACGACCGCTGCCTGGATCGAAGGCTGAGCAAGTTTTTCACGGACCGGCGCTGCCAGGACGGCGACCGCCGGCTTGACGGCCTGTGCGGCTACCACAGCGCTTGCCGGCTGGACCGCTCTTTGGGCGGCAACGACGCCGAATGCTGCAAGGCCCAACGTCGCCAACGCGGCGACGACAATAATAAGGACGCGCACCGCACCCTCCACCCCAACAGCCGCTCTGCTAAAAGTGAAGGCGCAATTGCCAACTGAGTCAATGAAAACGCGCGCAAATCACAAGCCTGGCGGAATGAAAGATGCGCGTTGTGTCTTCCCTGCATGTTGCGCTGCCGCAACGCGCAAGCCTAGCGGCCGAACCGATCTTTCCAGCTTTCGAGCGCGCCGGCGAACGGCAGTGCAGCGGCTTCGAACACACCGCGCGCGATCGCCCGCGCCACGACGTTCGCGGCGAGCGCGCCGAGTTCGGTCAACGCCAAATACGGGTCGCCCAGCGGACGGCGCGCCGTCGAGACTGCAAACATGACGTCGCCGTCGAGCGGCGTGTGCACCGGATAGACGGCGCGCGACAGGCCGGACTGCGCCATGACGGCGAGCCGCTTCGCCTGCGCTTTGGTCAGCGCGGCGTCGGTGGCGACAACGACGAGCGTGGTGCTGATCCGGGCGGTGCCTTTGGTTTGCGCCGCGAGCGCGCGCGGCGGGAACGGCTGCGGATAAGAACGGCCGCCGAACTCGCCGTCTCGCTCGAACGGCGCCGCCCAAAACCATGGACCCCCGTCGACGAGCACGCTGCCAGCGGCATTGACCGCAGCGAGCGCGCCGACGATCGCGCCATCGGCGCTTTGCGCCGAGGCGGAGCCGATACCGCCTTTGCAGTTCACGGTCGTGGCGCCGGTCCCGGCGCCGATACTGCCGAGAGCGAAGTCGATGCCGCCCGCCGCGGCGGCGGCGTAGCCCAGCTCGCGATAAGGCGGAAACCGGCCCCATTCCTTGTCGCCGCCGCTTAAGAGATCGAACAGGATTGCGGCCGGCACGATGGGTACGCGCGCGCTGCGGACGGCAAAGCCGCGGCCTTGCTCCTTGAGCCACGCCTGCACGCCGGACGCGGCATCGAGGCCGAACGCCGAGCCGCCCGATAGCGTAATGGCGTCGATGCCTTGCACGGTCTGCGCCGGATCGAGCAGGGCGGTTTCCCGGGTGCCCGGACCGCCGCCGCGCAGGTCGATCGAACCGATGGCCGGCTCGTCGAAAATGATCGCGGTAGCGCCGGAGCCGAGGCGCATATCCGCAGCGTGGCCCACCTTCAGGCCGGGAACGTCGGTAATGAGGTTGCGCATGGCAAGCTCGCAAAACGGATGAAGCGGAGACGATATTTCCGGCAGCGTCAACCGCTTGGCGGCCGCTACTTCATTCCGACGTGAACGACCCAAGCAGCCGTTCACATCCTTGTAGGCCGGACGGCCGCGGGCTTGCGCCGCCACGATCGTCGGCGCATGAGTGCCACCATGCCGAATGTGACCATTGTGGCGGCGCTCCTTGCCGGGATGCTGAGCTTTCTGTCGCCCTGCGTGCTGCCGCTGGTGCCGCCCTATCTCGTCTATCTGACCGGAGCCTCGCTCGAACGCTTCGCCGACAAGGAAACGGCGCCGCGGGCGCGGCGCCAAACCATCGTCGCGGCGCTCCTGTTCGTGTTCGGCTTCGCCACCGTGTTCGTTGCATTTGGCGCCAGCGCCAGCGCCATCGGCGCGCTATTGCACGCCTATTCGTATGTGCTCGGCAAGGTCGCCGGCATCATCATCATTGTGATGGGGTTGCATTTCCTCGGCGTCACCCGCATCGCCTTCCTGATGCAGGAGCGGCGGCTGGCGATGCAAAAGCCGATCGGGCTGTGGGGCGCCTACCTCATGGGGCTCGCCTTCGCCTTCGGCTGGACACCCTGCATTGGGCCGATCCTCGGCGCCATCCTGGCGATCGCCGGCTCGCAAGGCACCGTGGCACGCGGCGCCGGGCTGCTCGCAGTTTATTCGCTCGGGCTTGGCGTGCCGTTCATGATCGCCGCTTTTGCTGCGGAGGCGTTTGCCGCGTTTCTCGGCCGCTTCCGCGCCCATCTGCACATGGTGGAGAAGGCGATGGGCGGTCTGCTCGTGCTTGCCGGGATTGCGTTTTTCACCGGCTGGATCACCGATCTCGGCAGCTGGCTCTTGCAGGCGTTTCCGGCGCTCAATGGGCTTGCGATCTGATCAATCGTCATTCCGGGGCGCCGCGCAGCGGCGACCCCGGAATCCATAACTCCGGCGATGGGATTATGGATTCCGGGTTCCTCGCTTCGCTCGGCCCCGGAATGACGAAGAAAGAAAGCTCGCCACGAGGGCGAGCTTTTCGGATTTCCGTGAGACAGCGTCCTACATCTTGCAGCCCGAGGCCGGGCATTCGACGTAGGTGATCTTGCCGCTCGCGTCTTTCTTCCAGATGTACATCACGTAGTCGAGCTTGGTGATGTCGCCTTTCTTGTCATACGAGTAGGGGCCGAGCACGGTTTGGAACGTCATGCCGGAATGCATTTTGTCGGCGACCTTTTTCGGGTCGAGCGATTTTGCCGCTTCGGCGGCCTGCTTGATGATCTGCACGCCGGCATAGCTGTAGAGCGTGTAGGCTTCCGGCTCGAACCCCTTGTTGCGGAATTCCGCCACCACCGCCTTGGCCTCCGGCCGGTTGCGCGGATCGGGACCGTAGGTCATCAGCGTGCCGACCACGCCCGGACCGCCGACGGTTGCGAATTCGTCCGAGGTGATGCCGTCGCCGCCCATCAGCGGCGCCTGGACGTCCTGATCGCGCATCTGCCGCACGATCAGGCCGCCTTCGGTATAGAGCCCGCCGAAATACACGAGATCGGCGCCGGACTGCTTGATCTTCGAGATCAGTGCCGAATAGTCCTTCTCGCCGGTGTTGATGCCTTCGTTGAGCACTTCCTTCATGCCGCCGGCGCGGATCGTCTTCAACGTTTCGTCGGCGAGGCCCTTGCCGTAGGTGGTCTTGTCGTTGACGAAGGCGATCTTCTTGCCCTTGAAGTGCGCCAGGATATAGGCGCCGGCGACCCGGCCCTGCTGATCGTCGCGCCCGCAGGTGCGGAAAATGTTCCACATGCCGCGTTCGGTCACGGTCGGATTGGTCGAGGCTGGCGTGATCTCGAGGATGCCGTTTTCCTGATAAACCTCGGAAGCCGGGATGGTCACGCCGGAATTGTAATGACCGATCACGAACTTGACGCCGTCGGCGGCGAAATTATTGGCAACCGAGACGCCCTGCTTGGGATCGGACACGTCGTCGCCGTACTCCACATTGATCTTCTGGCCCAAAATGGTCTTCAGATCCGCGGCGGCCTGCTCGACACCATTTTTCATCTGCGCGCCGGTGGCGGCATTCGGACCGGTGATCGGGCCGCCGACGCCGAATCTGACTTGGGCGGCGGCGGGCCCGGCGGTGATGCAGATTGCTAGCGCAAGTGCGTAGGCATGATTTCGGCCCATCGTGAGTTCCTTTCTCGTGGCGTAAGTGTCTCTATTGTGCTGTGTGCCCTGATAAACCTGAACAGACTAGTGACAAATGGTGGCCTCAGCTGGACAGAGAGGGGACAACCGAGGGACACGTATGCCTGCGATAGGACGTGGCTTGTCCTTCGGAGACCATGCGGGCCTTTACTAGGACACGCGGTACCGCGCGCAGGGCCAATATGAGCCTCCCGCAGGCTCGAATCGTTCGGAAGCCCGGCACCATCCGGACATACGTCGGCTCTGGACACCATTTGGCCACTTCGAGTTTATTTCGCCACGCACTGCAGATGTTAATTTCATCGGCAACGCCACTAGCCGCGAAAGGGGGTATCTCGGCTGAAGACGGAGAAAGGACATGACATCGAATGAACAGATAAGGCTAATTGCGCAGGCAATCCCGGATGGGATGGAGGCAGTCAACTTCTATTTCAATCGTTACGATGTGCCAATGCGCGTCACGGTGCGAAACAAAGCGACTGGAGAGATTGCCCTCTATGAACTCGATCTAAGCAACGAAAGCTTACTGCGGGTGCATTGAGCTGCTCAATTAAGGAGCTGAATACCAAGTATATGCCTAAACAATGCCCGGTCAAGCCGGGCATTTTTTGTCCTACTAAAGGCAACACTGGAATATGCTGTATTACCGAGGCAGGAACATCCATCCGGTGTTAACGACAGCCACGCGAGCCTCGGGCGCGATCTTCTCTCTCATTTCGTAGAATAGACCAAGACCAGCAATTCCTGAATGCTCTGTTCTGATTTGATTGGTTTTCGCCCAACTGTAAGCCTTTTCTACGCTGTCTTCGCCTACATCGATTATTCCAGAATCGACTCCAATAGTCTCTTTCGCCTTGAAGTCAGTCAAAAGCTCTCCCACTTCCCGGAGCGTAGGTCGGTACTTCGCATAAAGTTTATCCATTTGTGATTTCTCATTTCGAGTCGTCGCGCCGAAAACAGTGATTTCCTTAACGGTGGCGCCCTTGAGTCGAGGATCGTTTTTTCGTCCTGAAACTTCATCATCAATTACGCAAATGATATTGGCAAAGAGATCGCCGGTCCCCACAGGTACAAAAATGTATCGTACTCCAATTGCCAGGATCTCATAACAAAGCCAATCATAAAAGTTACGTCGATGCGGGTCTTCAAGATTCCTGGTTGTGACGTCAAATCCATCAACGTTGTCTGAAATTGCGAGGACCTCTTTGTCCGAGATTTCCCGCGAATCGAGATCATATTTCGTAACGATCGCGCCGAACGCTCGTAGGCGTGCAGCTACGGGATCATTAGGTCGATTATCAGCCATAATGACGCGAAGGTTTGGGAGACGCCAGAGCCGCAATTGGTGCTGAAGCGCAAGCGCGCCGCTGCCGGAAGAGATCATGGATGGTGCGCGGAGCTTGAGATGGTCGCCTTTGCCCTTTAAGACGTTGCCGATTTTCCTTTTGTACTCATACACCATCTCGAGAGCCCAGCGGTCCTTGTGACTTCCTGTCGGATTGTAGCTCTCGTCCTTAATAAAGACTCTGTGACTGAAAAAGTCGTGTTCATCCATCGGAGTTGCCGGAAAGCGTGGTGAAAAAGCCGGAAACTCCGGAAACTGCGGATTGTCCTCAGATGGGCTGACGATGCTGTCGTATATCAGCTGCAATTCGGCGCGACTGTATTCGTTGGATTCTCGCACCGGTCCCGCGAACAGCTGTTCGCCGGACAACGTTGGAGCGGTCTGCTTATGGAGTTCGGCTAACTTGAGGAAGCCGCCCAGATCGAGGTTGGCGAATGACGGATCGCTCCGGTGTTCAATGTAAATCGAGTTGCAAGCCAGGAGCAGGCCGCTCAGATAAAGTGGGTTCTCTTGCATGGGTCTGCTGGTAGGATTCGCTGGATTTCCAAATCGCTTCAAGGTTCTGGGCGTTGGTATCATGAGTGCGGACGGCACTTCGGCGGCGATGCGTTCGCGAAACCAGGTAACCTTCTTCGTTGGCCCGAGCGCTTGACGAAGCAGAGTATAAGCGCTCCGTAGACTTTCGTAGCGATCAAGGCCGGCCCAAAAGACCTCCAGTTGATGGACTGGGAGTTGGTCATAGGTCAGGCTCGTGCCTGTCCTTTGCTGATCAGGTTTCATCAATCGCCCTTCAAGCGGAAATCGGCAGATACAACCACATCGCGATGATAGATCACGGCTTCTTGCGGCGCCAGCGCAATGGCCCGTCGCGACCGTTGATCCAGCGGTATTGCGTGACCATCTGCGACACCCGCGCGACGCGGAAACCAAGCAATCCGCCGATCAGGCAAACGGCGCTGTCGACGGCGTAATAATGCAGCGAGAGCAGCGTGCCGCCGAACAGCGCGAAGTGAATGAAGCGCACCGCGCCGCCGAGGATCAGCGTGTAGACGACAACCTGCCACCACGGCCGCCAAGTGCCGGCAACGGCGCGGCCGGCAAGCACGGCGGCGCCGCCGCCGAGCACGACGGTCACCAGGACAAAGATGCCGAACGACTCGTCTTCGTAGAGGAAGTCGGCGATCGCGCCCAGGATGCCCGCATGCCCGGTCATTGCGCTTGCTGCCGGCCGCCTTCGAGGTAGGCGGATTTGACTTCGGGACGGTCGAGCAATTCGCGGCCGGTGCCGGACAGCGTGATCAAGCCGTTGACCATGACATAGCCGCGGTGCGCGAGCTTGAGCGCGTGGTAGGCGTTCTGTTCGACCAGGAACACGCTCAAGCCGTCTTCGCTGTTGAGCTTTCTGATCGCATCGAAAATCTGCCGGACGATGAGCGGCGCGAGCCCGAGCGACGGCTCGTCGAGCAAAAGCAATCGCGGCCGGCTCATCAGCGCCCGCGCGATGGCGAGCATCTGCTGCTCGCCGCCCGACAACGTGCCGCCGCGCTGGGCAAGGCGCTGCTCGAGGCGGGGAAACAGCTTCAGCATGCGCTGCAGGTCACTCTCGAACTGCGCCGGGTCGCCGACGGTGGCGCCCATCTGCAGGTTTTCCAGAACCGTCATGCGCGGAAAGATGCGGCGGCCTTCGGGCGCCTGCGCGAGCTTGAGCCGGGCGATCTCGTGGGTCGGCAGCCGCGTGATGTCGCGGCCGTCGAACACAATCCGGCCGTCGCGCGCCCGCGGATTGCCGCATACCGTCATCATCAAGGTCGATTTGCCGGCGCCATTGGCGCCGATCAGGGCGACGATCTCGCCGGCATTGACTTCGAGATCGACGCCCTTGAGCGCCCGTACGTGGCCGTAATAAGCGGTGACGCCCTGAATCGAGAGAAGCAGCGCGCTCATAGGCCGACGATCCTTCTCCCTCCCCCTGAAAGGGGGAGGGTGGGGTGGGGGTCAGTGTGATCGTCGCAACGGTGAGAAGACGAACGTTGCCCGGACCCCCACCCTGCTGCTTCGCAGCCGACCTCCCCCTTGCAGGGGGAGGTGATAGACAAGGATGTGCTCATAGGCCGACGGCAGCCTCGGCTTGCGTGACCTCGTCGTCGGCGACACCGAGATAGGCCGCGATCACCTTCGGGTCGTTACGCACCTCGTCCGGTGTGCCGTCGGCGATCCGCACGCCGTAATCGAGCACCACGACGCGGTCGGAAATGTTCATCACCACGCTCATGTCATGCTCGATCAGCAGGATCGAAATGTCGAACTCGTCGCGGATCACCAGCAACAGGTCGTTGAGTTCGGCGCTCTCGCGCGGATTAAGTCCGGCCGCCGGCTCGTCGAGGCAGAGCAGCACCGGATCGGTGCACAGCGCGCGGGCGACTTCGAGCCGGCGTTGCGCGCCGTAGGGCAATTCGCCGGCCGGATCGTCGGCGCGTTCGAGGAGGCCGAAGCGGTTGAGAAAAAACCGAGCCTTGCCGAGCGCGGCGCGTTCGGCGGCCGCATAGGACGGCAAGCCGAGCACGCCGAGCACCGTGTAGCCGGAAGCAAGCATCAAAGGATTGTGCTGGGCGACCAAAAGGTTTTCCAAAACCGTCATGCCGGCAAACAGCCGGATGTTCTGAAAGGTGCGGGCGACGCGCGCCTGCTGCGCCACCAGATAATCCGGCATGCGCTCGAGCAGGAACAGCGCGCCGTCGTGGCGCACGAGGCCGCGCTTGCCGCTGTCGGTGAGGCTTTCGAGCGCTTCCCACAAAGCCGGCGCGCCGCGGCGCAGCGCGATGCGGCCTTCGCTCGGACGGTAAAAGCCGGTGATGCAGTTGAATACCGTGGTTTTGCCGGCGCCGTTCGGGCCGATCAGCGCGGTGATCGAGCCATGCTCGACCGCGAAGGACAGATCATCGACTGCAACCAGCCCGCCGAACCGCATGGTCAAATGCTCGACGCGGAGCACCGTTGCGTCGTCGCGCGCCATCAGCCGCGGCCCTCCGCGACGAGATCGGCCCCGATCGTCTTGCGTTCCTTGAGAAACACCGAGGGATCGCGGGTGGAGATCAGGCCGCGCGGCCGCCAGATCATGATCAGAACCATGGCCAGGCCGAACAGCAGCATGCGGTATTGCGTCGGATCGAAGGTCTGGCCGAAAATCTCCTTGAGGAAATTGAGCTGGCGCAGAATCTCGGTACCGCCGATCATGACCACGGCGGCGATGGCGACCCCGATCTGGCTGCCCATGCCGCCGAGCACGACGATCGAGAGCACGGTCGCCGATTCAATGAACGTGAAGGACTCCGGCGAGATGAAGGCCTGCCGTGCCGCGAAGAACGAGCCGGCAAAGCCGGCGAACATCGCGCCCATGGCGAAGGCGGTGAGCTTGGTGTTGGTGGTGTTGATGCCGAGCGAGCGGCAGGCGATCTGATCTTCGCGCAGCGCTTCCCAGGCGCGGCCGATCGGCAGCCGGCGCAGCCGCACCGTGACGAAGCAGGTCAACAGCGCCAGCGCCAGAATGACGTAATAAAGAAAAATGACGCGGTAGACCGGGGAGAATTGCAGGCCGAACACCGCGGCAAAGCCGTTGGCGTCGGCGGTGAACGGGATGCCGAAAAAAGTCGGCCGCGGGATGCCGATGACTCCGGCGTAGCCGTTGGTGAGAGCGACCCAGTTGATCAGGATGAGGCGAATGATCTCGCCGAAGGCGAGCGTGACAATGGCGAGATAATCGCCGCGCAGTCTCAAGACCGGGAAGCCGAGCAGGACGCCCCAGAACGAGCTCAAAATGCCGGCGAGCGGCAGCAGGATCCAGAACGACAGGCCGAAGTTTTTGGCCAAAAGCGCATACGAGTAGGCGCCGACCGCATAAAAGGCGACATAACCGAGGTCGAGCAGGCCAGCGAGCCCGACCACGATGTTGAGCCCCCAGCCGAGCATCATGTAGATCAAAATCTGGATGCCGAAATTATCGACCCAGCGCAGCGCGCCGCCGAAGCCGACGATGGCGATGACGCCGATCGGGTAGACGATGACAAAGCCGATGGCGAACGGCACGAGCCATTGGCGAATGCGGCGTTGCCAAGCGGAGGTCGCCGCTTTTGGCCGTTCGGCGCGCCGCGCCAGCCACGGCGCCACTGCGACCGAATAGGCGAAGCGGCCGGCGGCGATCACGACGAGCAGCGCCAGCAACAGCGGCCAGCGCGTCGTCAGGATCAGTTCGTCGCGGATGTCGGTGACGGTCTCAAATCCGATCAGCGGCAGGAACAGGCCGAAGGCGATAAGGCCGGTCACGCCGGCATCGCGCAGGGCGCCGGCGACATCGATGCGCCGGGCCTTGGGCGCGGCCTCCATGTCAGACCTTTTCGACATCCGGGCGGCCGAACAGACCTTGCGGCAGGAAGATCAAGGTGATCGCCAGCACCGAAAAGGCGGCGACGTCCTTGTAGTCGATGGAGAAGTAGGCCGACCACAGCGTCTCGATCAGGCCGATCAAAATGCCGCCGACCACGGCGCCGGGCAGCGAGCCGATGCCGCCGAGCACCGCTGCCGTGAATGCCTTGACGCCCGGCACGAAGCCATCGGCGAAATTCACCACGCCGTAGTACATCAGATACATGGTGCCGGCGACGGCGGCGAGCGCGGCGGCGATCACGAAGGTCATGGAAATGGTGCGGTCGACATCGACGCCGACCAGCGCCGCCATCTTCTGGTCCTGTTCGCAGGCGCGCTGCGCGCGGCCGAGCCGGGTCTTCGCCACCAGATACCAGAATGCGAGCAGCAGCACCGCGGTGACGCCCCAGATGATGAGCTGCTTATAGGACAGCGTTACCGGAAAACCGTGGCTTTTGGACAGCACGAACTCGCCCTGCACCATGGGCGGGATCGACTTGTTGCGCGGGCCCTGGGTCACCTGCACGAAGTTCGACAAAAAGATCGACATGCCGATGGCCGAGATCAGCGGCGCCAGGCGGAATGAGCCGCGCAGCGGCCGATAGGCAATGCGCTCGATCGCCCAGTTGATCAGCGCGGTGAACAGCATGGCGACGATGAGAACGATAAACAGCGCCAACGCGACCGAGCCGATACCGAGCCAGCTGGTCAGGATCAGGAAGGCGATGAGCGCAATGAAGGCCGACGCCATGAACACATCGCCATGGGCGAAGTTCACCATGCCGATGATGCCGAACACCATCGTGTAGCCGATGGCGATGAGGCCGTAGATCGAACCGAGCGTGACGCCGTTGATGAGCTGCTGGACGAAATATCCCATGCGTCCGCCGCCTGTGAATCCCCGAGAAACTCTTAACAGGGGCGTCGCGGAGCGGCAATTGCGACGGCTTGTCGTCCCCACGGCCCCCGGCTAGGCCATGCTTGGGCCCGCCGCCTCGATGTCCGAACGCCGCTGTAGCGCTTGGGCGCTAAGATAACTCTGTTTCCCGGATGCGGTGCAGCGCGAAGCGGTGCACCGCTGATCCGGGATCGTCCCAAACGCGGCGCTTATGACGGTCCCGGGTCTGCAGCGCACCACTTCGCTACGCTTCGTGCTGCGCTGCGCCCGGGAAACGCAGCTATTTTAGCGCCTATGCGCTTCGCGGGCGAAGGCTGCCTTCCAGCCCTCATGGGTCTCTACTTATCTCTTTCGCGATGATCTGCGCCGCGCGCCGCAAAGCCTCGCGAAACTCGGCCTCTCGGCCGAGGGTAAAGCGCGCCGTCGGCACTGCCAGATTGATGGCACCGTAGAACTTCGATTCACTGCGCACAGCCGTGGCGACGGCCGAAATGCCCAACGTGAACTCTTCTCGGGAATAGGCGAACCCCGTCGCTTTGACCTTCGCAATCTCTTTCTTCAGGCGGCTCTTGGCGCGAATCGTGTGCGGCGTCACGGGCGCCAACGTCGCGCGGGCCAGATAGCGGCTTAGCTCCTCCGCGGATAACTCCGACAGCATGATTTTGCCGGCGGAAACCGCATAGAGCGGCGCATGCATGCCGACCTTCATGGTGAACGACAGCGCCTGCGTGCTGATTGCGGAAGCGACCACCTCCACCGAGTCCGCAAGGCGGACATAGAAGCCGCACGTTTCGCTCATCTCGAGGCTGAGCTGGCGCAGGAACGGGGTGACCCGATCGCCCAAAGACGGTCGTTGCGCCTTGCGCGCGATCTCGACGATTTCGGCGCCGAGCCGGTACCGCTCGGTCCTCGGGTCCCGCTCCAGAAAGTTCCGCGACAGCAAGTTTGTGAGCAGATGGAACAGGCTGCTGCGCGGGATGCCGAGGCTCGCCAACAATTGCGAGAATGACGGCGGCTCGGAACAGCCGGCCACGTATTCGAGGATATCGAGCCCACGGTCGAGCGACTTGACAGCTGAGGTCGAGGTTAGTTTCATATTGTAGCTAAGTTCAACATATTGAACTTAGCCGGACCTGCCTCACGTTGGCAAGGGGTAACGTGCAGCCGGGCCCGGCTCAGGCAAGCGCGCGCGTTAGCTCAAAGTAACGGCATCAAGGAGAGCCCCATGGACCGCGTCAGGAGCGAGGACGCCATCGCCGCAAAGGGCCGGCCGTTTATCGGCGCCGAATACCTGGAAAGCCTGCGCGACGGCCGCGAAGTCTATGTCTACGGCGAGCGGGTCAAGGACGTCACCACCCATCCGGCGTTCCGCAACGCCGCGCGCTCCATCGCGCGGCTTTACGACGCGCTGCACGATGCCAAGACCAAGCCGATGCTGACGGCGCCGACCGATACCGGTTCCGGCGGTTTCACCCACAAATTCTTCCGCGCCGCGCGCTCGCGCGAGGAACTGCTCGCCCAGCGCGACGCCATCGCGCATTGGGCGCGCATGTCCTACGGCTGGATGGGCCGCTCGCCCGACTACAAGGCGTCGCTGATGAACACGCTCGGCGCCAATTATCAGTTCTACGGCAAGTTCGCCGACAACGCGCAGGCCTGGTACCGGCGCGCCCAGGAAAACGTGCTGTTCATGAACCACGCCATCGTCAATCCGCCGGTCGATCGCTCAAAGCCGGTCGATCAGGTCAAGGACATTTTCATCACCATCCAGAAGGACACCGACGCCGGAATTTACATCTCGGGCGCCAAGGTGGTGGCGACGTCGTCGGCGCTGACGCACTACAACTTTCTCGGCCAGAACGCCGCGGTGCCGCTACATGACACCGACCTCGCGGTGATGTTTATCGCGCCGATGAACGCGCCAGGGGTCAAGCTGTTCTGCCGCACCTCCTACGAGATGACGGCGAGCGTCATGGGCACGCCGTTCGACTATCCGCTGTCGTCGCGCTTCGACGAGAACGACGCCATCTTCGTGTTCGACAACGTGTTCATCCCGTGGGAAGACGTGTTGCTGCACCGCGACCTGGAGAAGCTGAAAGTCTTTTTCCCGCAATCGGGATTTTTGGCCGGCTATCAGTTTCAGGGCTGCACGCGCCTTGCCGTGAAGCTCGATTTCCTGGTCGGGGTCATCGCCAAGGCATTGCGCGCCGCCGGCGCCGACGAGTTCCGCGGCAATCAGGCCATGCTCGGCGAGATCGTCGCCTGGCGCCACCTGTTCTGGGCGTTGACCGACGCCATGGCGATGAATCCCACCGCATGGGTCAACGGCGCCGTGTTGCCCAACCTGCAGTCGGGCGCGAGCTACCGCGTGTTCGCCGGCGACGCCTACGGGCGCGTCAAGGAGATCGTGGAAAAAATCATCGCCTCGTCGCTGATCTACCTGCCGTCGTCGGCGAAGGATTTCAAAAATCCGGCGATCGACCGTTACCTGGCGCGCTACGTGCGCGGCTCGCACGGCATCGATTACCGCGAGCGCATCAAGGTGATGAAGCTATTGTGGGACGCCATCGGCAGCGAGTTCGGCGGCCGGCACGAGCTCTACGAGCGCAATTACGCCGGCAATCACGAGGACATCCGCATCCAGGCGCTGTGGCACGCCCGCGCCTCGGGCACGATGGATGCGATGGCGGCGCTCGCCGAGCAATGCATGTCCGAATACGACACCGACGGCTGGACCGATCCGGCCTGGCTCAATCCGGATGATGTGGCCTATCCGGGCCTGCCCGAAGAGGCGAGGGCTGCCGAGTAAAGTGACCTCGTTTCCCGGGCGCAGCGCAGCACGAAGCGCAGCGAAGTGGTGCGCTGCAGACCCGGGATCGTTACGAACTCAGAGTTCGTGAAGGTCCCGGATCAGCGGTGCACCGCCATAGCGCGTCGAAGACGCGCGTAAACGCGCTTGTGGCGCTGCACCGCATCCGGGAAACAAGTGTAGTTAACACGCCTGCGCGCCTTGCTTATATCTTCAGACCGGGAGAATACTGGATCGTCCGCTTCCGCCTATGCGCTCCGCGTTTCGGCGGGACTGAAACCCGCCAAGCTCGCAGAGCGAGCGAAGGCAGGTGCGCGGACGATGACGGTGCCGAGGCATGGCGCGCGGACGGGATGAGCTGGATCGACCAACGGCCGGACGATGCGATGGATGGCGCCTTCATGGCGGTGGCGCCCGAGCCGCTGGTTTGCGTCGAGCCGCCGGCGTTCCGAGAAGCCATGGCGCGGCTTGGCGCCGCGGTTCATGTCGTCACCACCACCGGGCCGGCGGGCAAGACCGGCTTTACCGCGACCGCGGTCTGTTCGGTGTCCGATCAACCGGCAACGCTTCTGGTCTGTCTCAACCGGAGGGCCAACTCAGCGCCGCTCTTGGCGCAGAACGGCGTATTTTGCGTCAACACGCTCGGCGCCGGTGAAGCGAGCCTGGCCGATATTTTTGCCGGGCGGAGCGGCGTGCATCTCGAAGAGCGGTTCACCATCGGCGAATGGATCACGTTGAAGACCGGTTCGCCGGTTCTGGCCTCGGCGGTGGTCGCCTTCGATTGCCGCACCATCGAGATCAAGGCGGTGGCCTCGCACAACGTGATTTTCGGCGCCGTGGAGGCGGTGCGGCTCGGCCCGAGCGGCCCCGCTTTGGTCTATCACGACCGTGCCTATAAGCCGGTGTGATGCATCGGCCGGTCGCGCCATGAGCAACGCGCTGCCGCTATTTCACCTCTACGGCGATCCGCCCGACGATCATGCCTTCGATTTCATCCACATCGAGACCATCGCGTCGCGCTCCTCGATCCACGACTGGACCATCCGCGCCCACCGCCACCGCAATCTTTTTCAGATCCTGCTGATCGAGCGCGGCGGCGGTACCATGACGTTCGATGCCGCGGCGCTGCCGTTCGCGGCGCCGGCCGCCATTCTGGTGCCGGCGACCATTGCGCATGGCTTCCGCTTCGAGCCCAACGTCACCGATGGCTGGGTGTTGAGTTTTACGGAGGACGCCGCCGCCGGCCTGACCGACCGTGGCGACGCGGCGCTGGCGCGGCTGCGTGCGCTTGCGGCGCAGCCGGTGGTGCCGATCGCCGACGCTACCGATCTCGTGCGCCTGTCAAAGCTTTGCATGGAGCTCAACGAGGAGCACAGTTTCGCCCGCGAAGGCTATCGGCTGGCGCTGCGCGGGTTTTTGATTCTCATCGCCGTCGGCGTGGCCCGGCTTGCCGCAAGCCGCGCGCGCTCGAGCGCGGTAACGCTGCACCCGGCCGACGTCACGGTCGCGCAGTTGCGCACCTTGGTGGATGAGTTTTTTCGCAAGGAGCGGTTGCTCGGCTTCTATGCCGAAAAACTCGGCATGACCGTCGACCGGCTCAACGATCATGTCAAGCGCTCGACCGGCGTCACCGCTGGCCACCTCGTGCGCCAGCGTGTGCTCACCGAGGCCAAGCGCCAGCTCGTCTTCACCACGCAGCCGATCCAGGAAATCGCCGAAGAACTCGCCTTCGCCGACCCCTCGCATTTCGCCCGGTTTTTCCGCAAAGCCACCGGCACCACGCCGCATGAGTTTCGCGATCAACGCGGCGGCTGATGTGGCGCGTCCGGCGCGCGATACATCGTCAATTTTGCGGATAACCAAGCCAGAAATCGTCAAAACCTCTGCGTCGGGAGATTAGGAACGAACCCCGGAAATCCTGTAGGTGACCGGAATACGGTGTTGGCGAATCACCGCCATTGT
>JASHSE010000043.1 GCA_030036975.1 Xanthobacteraceae bacterium
TCACGACCGCTCCCGCTCCATGGCCTGGCGGATCGCCGCCACGATGTTGGGGTAGGCGCCGCAGCGGCAGATGTTGCCGCTCATCAGCTCGCGGATCTCCTCGACGCTGTTGGCTCTGCCTTCGGCGATCAGCCCGACGGCCGAACAGATCTGTCCCGACGTACAGGCGCCGCACTGGAACGCGTCATGGTCGATGAACGCCTGCTGCACCGGATGCAGCGCGCCGTCGCGCGCCAAACCCTCGACGGTGGTGACCTTGGCGCCGTCCTGCATCACCGCAAAGGTCATGCAGGAATTGATGCGCCGGCCGTCGAGCAGCACCGTGCAGGCGCCGCATTGGCCGTGATCGCAGCCCTTCTTGGTGCCGGTGAGTCCGAGACGCTCGCGCAGCGCATCAAGGAGCGTCACCCAGGGCGCCACGACGATCTCTCGCGGCACGCCGTTGACGGTCAGCGATACCGGGATTTTTGCAGGCGCCGGAATGGTTTGCCCATTCGGCCGCTTCCGGATTGTTGGTGCCATGGTTACCTCCGGATGACCACCCCGCCGCCGATCGCGCGCTGCCGCGGCGGGCCGAGGAAGTCCTTCCAACCCGCTACGCGGCATCAATCCCGGCCGCGTCGCGCATGTTCCAGTCCCGTGCTCCGATATTGGTATTGGCCCGGCCGCATGCGAGCGCCGGCGGCGGCGTTGCATTCGGCTTGGGGCCGCCACACATATGGCACCTGAATTGGAGGGGTTGTTTCATGGCTCGCGACGTGGCCCGGGATTGGATGTGGTCGGAGGCGGTCGAGATGCTCGCCCGTGCCGAGCGCATGCACCGCGCGCTGTTTCGGCCGGCGCCGAGCCACGCGCAGCAGCCGGTCTGGGAGCCGCCGGCCGATATTTTGGAGACCGATCAAGAGGTGCTGGTGCTGGTGGCGTTGCCGGGCGTCGCCATCGACAACGCCCAGGCGGTAATCGAGGACGGCGACCTCGTCATTGCCGGGACGCGCGTCCTGCCGCCCGAACTGCGCACCGCCATCATCCATCGGCTCGAACTGCCGCAGGGCCGCTTTTACCGGCGGCTGCGGCTGCCGGCCGGCCGTTATAGCGGCGTGCGCCGCACGGCAGCCGCGGGTTATTTGGTGATTACGCTGCAGAAAGTGGGGCCGGGCCGTGGCTGACATTGAAATGCTGTCCTCAAGTGAACCTGGAAGTACTGGCGCGCCGCCGCAGCCGTCGCTGCCGCCGCTGCCGTCCGACGCGCTGATCATCGTGCCGGTGCGCGCCACCGTGCTGTTTCCCGGACTTGTTCTGCCGATCACGCTCGGTCGCCCCAAATCGATCGCCGCCGCGCAGCAGGCGATCCGCGAGCAGCGCCAGGTCGGCATCCTGATGCAGCGCGACGCCGAGGTCGCCGATCCGACGTCGCTCGACATGCACCGCATGGGCACGGTCGCCAACGTCGTGCGTTACCTCACCGCGCCCGACGGCAGCAATCACTTGGTCTGCCAGGGCGAGCAGCGTTTTCAGATCGCGGAATATCTGTCCGGTTGGCCGTTCCTGGTCGCGCGCGTGGTGCGCATTGCCGAGCCGGGCGTGGGCGGTCCGCAGATCGAGGCGCGCTTCGTCAATCTCAAGGCGCAGACCGTCGAGGCGGTTGGGCTGCTGCCGCAAGTGCCGCAGGATCTGGTGGCCGCCGTCCAGTCGATCGATTCGCCGCCGGCGCTCGCCGACCTGGCGACCGCCTATATGGACGTGAAGCCGGAAGAGAAGCAGGAGATCCTCGAGACCGTCGACGTCGCCGCGCGCATGGACAAGGTCATGCGGCTCCTGGCCCAGCGCATCGAGGTGCTGCGCCTATCCCAGGAAATCGGCCGGCAGACCAAGGCTGCGCTCGACGAGCGGCAGCGCGAAGTCCTGTTGCGCGAGCAGATGGCGGCGATCCAGCGCCAGCTCGGCGAGGGCGAGGAGGGCAAGGCCGCCGAAATGGCCGAGCTCGACAAGGCCGTCAGCAATGCCGGCATGCCCAAGGAGGTCGAAGAGCAGGCGCGCAAGGAGCTGCGCCGGCTGCAGCGCATGCCGGACGCTGCCGGCGAATACGGCATGATCCGCACCTATCTGGATTGGCTGATCGAGCTGCCCTGGAAGCTGCCCGAGGAGAAGCCGATCGATATCGGGCAGGCGCGGCGCATCCTCGACGAGGACCATTACGACCTCGACAAGATCAAGCGGCGCATCATCGAATATCTCGCCGTGCGCAAGCTGGCGCCGTCCGGTAAGGCGCCGATCCTGTGCTTCGTCGGCCCGCCCGGCGTCGGCAAGACCTCGCTCGGCCAATCGATCGCGCGCGCCATGGACCGCAAGTTCGTGCGCGTCTCGCTCGGCGGCGTGCACGACGAGGCGGAAATCCGCGGCCACCGCCGCACCTATATCGGCGCGCTGCCCGGCACCATCATCCAGGCCATCCGCAAGGCCGGCGCACGCAATTGCGTGATGATGCTCGACGAGATCGACAAGCTCGGCGCCGGTTTCCAAGGCGATCCCGGCGCCGCCTTGCTCGAAGTGCTCGATCCCGAGCAGAACAACACGTTCCGCGACAATTACCTCGCGGTGCCGTTCGACCTGTCGCGCGT
>JASHSE010000370.1 GCA_030036975.1 Xanthobacteraceae bacterium
TCGACAGAGACGATGAGATCGAGATTCGCTATCAGCGCCGCCGTGTCGGCGTAATCCTTCAGCTCCTCGCCGAAATGAAGAATATCGCTGCGCTCGGCCAGCACGGCCGCATCGGCGGCGCAGACGTCCCGATGCAAGCTGACAAATGTGGCGTCGACGCCGGCCAGGAGCGGCAAGAACGGGCGCAATCCGATCGAGCGGTTGCGGTCGTTGTCGTGTATCGGGTTTCCGGACCAGGCGATGCCGACGCGGGAGCGATTTCTCGGTCCGAGCCTTGCGTTCCAACCGTCCGCCAGCGAACCGGCGGCGCGCAAATAAGGCGTCTCGGCGGGTATCGTCGCCAGCTGCGTGCCGAACGCCAGCGGCAGACTGAGCAAGCTGCACTGCAAATCGAGATCGGGCAACGGCTCGCCCCGTGCCATGACCTGCGAGACGCCGGCGAGGGTGCGCATCAGCTCCTGCTGCGGTTTTAGCACTTCCAGGATCACGCGCGCGCCGCGGGCCGCGACGAGCGGCGCGTAACGGCAGAACTGGATCGCGTCGCCAAAACCTTCAGCACTGTGCAGAAGCACGGTCTTGCCCGCGATGCTCTGCGATCCCGACCATTGCGGCTGCACGAAGTCGCGCTTGTTGCTTTTGAATGGTTCGAGTTTCCAGCGCCATTCGGCCTTTTCCCAGCCGAGCGGAAGGTCGCCGGTCAGCAGGCGGTAGTGAGACTCCGCGTAATGCGCCTCGGGCAAATCCGGCTGCAAAGCGAATGCCTGCTCATAACTCGCCATCGCCTCCTCGAGCCGCTTCAACTTATAAAGTGCGACGCCGCGATTGTGATGGGTGATGGCGCTGTCCGGCCGCAGCGCGACCGCGCGCTCATGGCTGGCCAGCGCCTCTTCCACTCGCGTCAGCTCATGCAGAGCAATACCCCGATTGCAATGAGCCCAGGCATCGTCCGGCGACCGCGCGAGCGCGCGCTCGAAGCTCGCCAACGCCTCGTCGAACCGCTTGAGCGCAAGCAGCGCATTGCCGCGATCGTAGTGCAGCCCGGCAGAATCCAGCCCAAGTGCCAGCGCGCGGTCGTAGCTTAACAGCGCCTGTTGCGGCCGCTTCACCTCATACAGCGCGATCCCTCGATTGCAGAGCCGCTCGGCATGGTCCGGCGCAATGGCAAGCGCGCGGTCGTAGCTGGCCAAAGCGTCGTCGAACCGCTTCAGCTCCAGCAACAAGTCGCCCCGATTCGAGAGCGCCTCGACATAGTCCGGCTGAATGGCAAGGGCGCGGTCGTAGCTCGCCAGCGCCTCTTCTGGCTGCTTGAGCTGGCGCAAGACGGCTCCGCGACGGCAGAACGCCTCGGCATAGTGCGGCCGCACCGCAAGCGCGCGGTCGTAACTTGCCAGCGCCTCGTCGAACCGATTCAGCTCCTGCAGAGCAGCTCCGCGATTGCACAATGCCTCGTGATTGTCGCGCCACACTGCAAGCGCGCGGTCGTAGCTGGCCAACGCCTCCTCCAACCTTCTCAGTCGTTGGAGCGCAAGGCCGCGCTGGTTCCAGGCAAGGCTGTCATCGCCATTTATATCGAGCGCCCGGTCTATTTGACCGAGCGCCTGGGCATAGTCGCCGCGCTGATATGAAATGACGCTGAGAAGGTACAGGCTCGCCAAATGACCGGGGTGCGCCGCGAGAATTTGCCGATAAATCCGCTCCGCCTCGGCCAATCGGCCGGCTTGCTGGGATGTGAAGGCCTCGACCAGCCGGGACGTTAAGTTCAGTACTGACTGCTGCGATGGTGCGGCTTGTTCCAGCGCTTGCCCTCCCCGATCATTCAATTTTTCTCATGGATCGGGCGGCAGCGCAACTTGCCTGCCGACAGGCCTTGCGCGGTCGTCTCGCCCGTTGCTCACGGAACTCCGCTTCGCAGCCGGCAGTTTACCCGGAACGGACGGCCGGAGCCGTCCGCGCTTTGGCCGGGGCAATGAGTGCAAGAATCCGCGGCGCCGGGACGCGATTACGCAGCAGCGCCGCCCGCTACCGCGAGGTCAGGAGATCGCTGCCTACGCCGGCGTCGTGGCAAAGCCGCTATGACGATCGGAAAGCCCTCAATCCACCTTCAGGTGCGCGAACTGCACGACCTTGATCCACTTGGCGGTATCGGCGGCGATGAATTTGGCGACATCGGCGGGAGCGCTCGGCGGCATGATCTGGGTGCCGAGGTCGAGCAGGCGCGTCTTGACCTCGGGCGTCGCGACCGCGGCGTTGATCTGTTTGTTGAGCTTATCGATGATCGCTGCCGGCGTGCCCTTCGGCGCGCCGAAGCCGATCCAGCCGAACGCCTCGTAGCCGGGCAGGAATTCGGCCATTGCCGGCACGTTCGGCAGCAAATCCATGCGCTCGGGCGTGGTGACCGCGAGCGCGCGGAGCTTGCCGGCGCGGATGTGCGGCAGCGACGACGGCGTCACGTCGAACATCACCTGCACCTGCCCGGCCATGAGGTCGACCAGAGCCGGCGTCGAGCCGCGATAGGGCACGTGCACGAGATCGACGCCGGCCATGAATTTGAACAACTCGCCGGCGACGTGCTGCGGCCCGCCGATGCCGGCCGACGCCATGTTGATCTTGCCCGGATGCGCCTTGGCGTAGGCGATGAATTCCGGCACGGTGGTGGCGGGGAACGCCGGGTTGACTTCCATCACCAGCGGCACGCGGTCGACCAGCGCGATCGGCGCGATGTCGCGGACGAAATCGAAATTGAGCTTGGTGTAGAGCGCGGCGTTGATCGTGTTCTGCGAGTTGATCAATAGCAGCGTATAGCCGTCGGGCGCCGAGCGCACCACCGCTTCGGTCGCGATATTGCCGGTGGCGCCGGGCCGCACGTCGATGACGAACTGCTGACCGAATTGCCGGCTCAGCGGGGCCGCGATCAGCCGCGCCGTGATGTCGGACGAGCTGCCGGCAGCCTGACCGACGATGACGTGCACCGGGCGCGTCGGGTAGGTCTGGGCTCTGGCCATTGGCGCGGCGACGGGCAATGAAGCGGCGCCGCAGGCAAGGCGCAGAAAGGCGCGGCGGGGAACATTCATGGATCGACTCCGGCAGCGATCGCCAGCCAAAGCCGGCAGCCGCGCTGGGGACACTCTACTCAGTCGCAGCTTGCCACGCCCTTCGCGGCCCGACATTTTTTAACGGCTGGCGCAACGGTCAAATATGGCGTGGGAATATCACGATGAAGATGCACCGCCTAGGCGCAAGACGACGCGCCCCTGCCAATTAAGTAGTATCCGTCATTCCGGGGCCGAGCGAAGCGAGGAACCCGGAATCCATAACCACGATCGGCGCAAATCCTGCTCCAACGGTGGTTATGGATTCCGGGCCCGCCGCTTCCGCCTGCGCGCTCCACGCTTCGGCGGACTCCTACCCGCCGTAGCTCGCGCAACGTGCGAAGACAGGTCGCGGCGATGCGGAACGACGGCTTACGCCGCGCGCACGCTGGCGATGAAGGTGTCGACCTTCTGGTTGACCATGTCGGCGTCGCGCAGCAGGCGCTGCATTTCGGATTCGGCAAGTTTGGACGCGCCGTCGGTCTGATTAGCGGCGTCGTGCAGCCGCGCAAGGATATCGGCCACTTTTTCGACGCAGCCTTTGGCGGAAGCCGCGCTGTCAGCGATCTCGGAGGTCCCGGCGGCCTGGTCGTTGACGCAGCCAGCAATCGCCTGCGACAGATGCTCGACATTGTGCATCGCCTTGACGATCGAGGCGATGCTCGTCGCCACCGTCGAGCAGGACGATTTCACCGCCTCGATGCGGGCGGTGATTTCGCGGGTCGCCCGCTCGGTCTGATTGGACAGTGCCTTCACTTCGGTCGCGACGACGCCAAAACCCCGGCCGGCTTCGCCGGCACGGGCGGCTTCGATCGTGGCATTGAGCGCCAACAGGTTGGTGCTGCCGGCGATGTCCTGGATGAGACCCACCGCGGTGTTGATATCCTGCACCGCCTTGATCAACTGCGCCATTTCGTTGTCAACGCGGTTGGTTTCCGCCGCGGTGAACTTGACGAAGTCGCTCGCCTGGGCGACCTGAGCGGCGACTTCCGGGATGGCCTGGGCGATTTGCTGTGCGGCACTGGCCACGGTTTGCACGCTCACCGTCATCACGTCGACGACCTGCGTCATGCCGGCGGATTGATCGCGCGTGGCCTCGGCGCTTTTGGCAAGGTCGGCCGAGCTTGCCGTGACTTTCTTGGCAGTCTCGTTGAGCCGTGAAGCGATCAGCTTCACCGAAGCTTCGAAATCCGCCGCCAGGGCGTTCATCTCGGCCTTGCGCAAATCGGCATGGCGCTGCTGTTCGGCGCGCTGCCGTTCCTCCATCTCGCGGATCTGCGCGGCGTTGTCACGAAAAACGCCGATCGCCTTGACCATCCGGCCGATTTCGTCGGAGCGGTCGGCGTAGCCGATCATGGTGCCGAGATCGCCTTTGGAGATCGCCAGCATGTTGCCGGTCACCTTGCGTACCGGCCGCACGATCGATAGCGCGACCAATATGCTCACGAACACGCTCAGCGGAATGACGATCACAAATGCGGCGACCAGGATGGCGCGGCCCTGCCGCGCCGAGTCGACCATGGAAGAGGCGAAGTTTTGGCTCGACAGGCGGATCGATTGCGCGATCTCATCGGTGTTCTTGGTCAACCCCGAAAGCAGATCATCGATTTCGC
>JASHSE010000371.1 GCA_030036975.1 Xanthobacteraceae bacterium
GCAATAAATCGATCGGCACGATCATGTTGATGTTCTGCGGTTCGCCCTTGTCGACGACGTGCTGCAGCTGCAGCGAGCCGATGCCGAGCAGAGCGCCGTCCGGTCCGATCAAGGCGGTGCCGCCCCAGTTCGGATGCGCCGGCGCGGTGAAGATCGCCTCGTCGAGCACGTATTCCCAGTAGCCGGCGAATTCCTGCTTGGCGACGATGCGCGCCGCGACCGAGCGGGCGCGGCCGCCGGCGCCGCCGACCACGACCCGTTCGCCGACCGCGGCGGCGGACGAGCGGCCGATCGCGAGCGCCGGCACGTCGAGCTTGGCCAGCGCTTGAACGAGGCCGAAGCCGGTTTCCTGGTCGTAGCCGAGCCCATGGCCCTGCACCGAGCGGCCGTCGCTCAGCGTGAGCCAGATCGTTTCCGCCTCGGTGATCAAATAACCGATAGTGAGGACCAGACCGTCGCCGCGAATGAACACGCCGTGGCCGGCACGCTCGGTGCCCAGCGTCTCGGCAGTGAAAGCGTCCGACGGAACGATCGCGCGCAACCCGACCATGGCGGTGAGCGCGTGATCGAGGTCGTAATCGTAATCGTCGGGTTTCGGCTGGGCGGCGGACGGAATCTTCCAGTCGCTCACGGATGGCATCTGGCAATTCCTTCTGCGGCAAGCTTTTGCGGCCCGATCCATGTCCGCTTGCCGCACTCCGCGCGTGGTGCAAGCCGACAGGGAATGCAAGCGGACAGTGAATTATGTGTCGGGTTCTGGGCGCCGGATCAAGCCCACCCGGAGCGCGACCACAGCCGCTTGTGGCTTTGGCTCATTAGCGGATCGTTTACGCAATGGGGACGAACCTGCCGCCTTGCGACGAACCGTCCCCGTGCCGGCGCACATCGCAGCCCTGTTGCCTTGTTGCCGCCCAATCTTGTACGCACAACAGGACGAGTCCTCGGGGGTGTCGTTGGGGGATCTGCCTTGCGCGCTTGCATCAGCTTGACCGTGACCGCGCTGGCGCTCGCCGGTTCCATCGGCGCAGCGGCAGCGCAATATTATCCGCCGCCGCCGCCCGGCTACGAGTCTGCTCCGCCGCCGCCCGGCTATCCTCCCCCGCCTCCCGGCTATTCGCAGCCGTCCTATTCCAGCGCGCCGCTGCCGCCACCGCCTGGCGCTGCGCCGCCGCAAAGCGGCGCCCCGTACGACTATGGAGCGCCGCCGCCTCCACCGCAGCAGCAGACTGACGCGTATCCGGCGCCGAACCGCCCCTATGGCGCGCCCGACGACCGCTTTCCGCCGCAGCCGCTACCAGCTCAGGGCATGCTCGGCATGCGGCCTCCGGCCGAAGTCGGCGCCGGTCCGGCTGGCCCGCCCGGTCCGGCCCCTGCCGACATAACCGGCAGCGTGCAAGGGCCGGCTGCAGTAGTGCCGCCTCCGGCGAATCCGGCGGTCGTTGCAGCGCTACCGCCCGAGGATCAGCCCGAGCAGGGCCCGCCCAAGCAGCTGCCGCCGCAATTTCAGCGCCAGCTCGTCGACTACGTCACCAGCGAGCCCGCCGGCACCATCATTGTCGATACGCCGCACACCTACCTTTACCTGGTCATGGGCCACGGCAAGGCGCTGCGCTACGGCATCGGCGTCGGCCGCGAAGGCTTCACCTGGACCGGCACCGAGCGCATCAGCCGCATGAAAGAGTGGCCGGATTGGTTCCCGCCCAAGGAAATGATCGAGCGCCAGCCGTACCTGCCGCGCTTCATGGCCGGCGGCGAAAGCAACCCGCTCGGCGCCCGCGCGCTCTATCTCGGCAACACGCTCTACCGCATCCACGGCACCAACCAGCCATCGACCATCGGCTCGTTCGTGTCCTCGGGCTGCATCCGCCTGACCAATCAGGACATCGAGGACCTCTACAGCCGCGTCCAGGTCGGCACGCGCGTCGTGGTGCTGCCCGGCTCGCCGCCGCCAGCGACGGCCGATGCGACATCCGTGGAAGGCCCGGTCAGCCACTGACTTCAAACATCGTCGCAGCAGGCACCAGCGCTTGCGCCGGGCGCATTGCTGCGATTCGAAATCTGCGGCGGCTTCGCCGCGACTCAGTTAATGTCGTCAATGATTCGGTTGCGCCGGCTGGTCTCTGATCGGCCGGCATCAAATGCCTCGCGGCGATCCGACAATTGTGACGCGTGCTGTGTTGTGACGCGTGCTCTGTGCCGAAAGAATCGGCCGAAAGAATCGCGCGCAGGCGTTTTGCGAGGTCGAATGTTTCCCAATGTCCGTCTGCTGATCGGCACGCTGTTCATCGCGATCCTGGTGTTGAGTTGCGAATTCGGCGTGTTCGCCGCGCTGCGCGTCAGCCGCGAGCCGCTCAGCCGGTTGACCGCCGAGAGCGCGCTGCTGCAACTCGCTGCCGGCAACAACGCCCAGCCGGCGGTGACGACGTCATGGGCCATTCCGGTCACATCGCGCACGCCTGCGGCCGATGCTGCGCCAGCCGCCATCGCGACGGCCGCTGCCACGGCGGCCGCTCCGGTCGAGCAAGCAATCGAAGCGCCGACGCCCGGGACTGGGGGCACGGCCGATACGCACGCGGAGCAAGGAACGGCCGCGGTCCCGTCGCCTGCGCTCGTCCCGTTGCCGGCTGCTGTGCCGATGCAGCAGGCCCCGGCACCGCCGCCGATCAATACGGCGACGGCGAAGGAGCCGGCGACGGCGCCGGTGCCGCCGGCAGCAAGTGCCCTACCTGCGCAAGGTTCGCCGGGTGCCGCAGCGGGCGCTGCAACCGGCGCTCCTGCACAAGTGCTGGCAGCCGCACCGCCCTCGCCCGCCGCAGCACCGGCACAGCAAACGCCGGCATCAGCCGCGATCGCGCCAGTTCCCGCTCGAGCTCAGCCGGCGCAGCCGGTTCCTGATCCACAGGCCCATCCGTCCGTCGCCAAGGCGGGCGAGCCGGCAGCTGATGCCGCCGTCGCGGCGGCGCCTCCTGCGCCGGTCGCAGTTGCGCCGGCGGCGCTACCTGCGGACATCACCGGCAGCGTGCCGAACGCCGCAACGCCTGCGCCGGCAATGCCGCAAGCCGTGGCGCCGCGGGCCAAAACTGCGCCGAACATCGCGCACAAGCCTGCCAAGAAAATCCGCAAAGCCGCGCGGCCGCCCGCGCAGGTCCACCGCGTCGCCAAAAAACGCATCGTGCGGCGCGCGCGCACCCCGGCGGCCGCGTCATCCGCCCAACCGGCTGCCAGCTTCGACAATCCGGTGTTTGCATCCGCACCGCAATTTCAGAGCCCGGCAAAAAAGCGGCCTGGCGCCAAGCGGGCGGCGACGAACAACAGCTTCGGCAATCCGTTCGGCACGCAATTCGACACGCACTAACCTGATCGCCCATTTCGCGGGGCGATCAGGGCAAAACTCGCCCTCCGCAGTCGGTCGGCATCATAGAACTGCGATCGAAGAGCGCATACGATGCGGCGCCCTCATCATCGCCGGATCGCCGCGCTTGATTCCGCTCTCCGTTCTCGACGTCTCTCCAGTCACGACGGCAACGCCCGGCTCGACGGCGTTGCGCAATTCGCTCGATCTGGCGCAGCTTGCCGAGCGGCTCGGCTACACGCGCTACTGGGTCGCCGAGCATCACAATCTCGCGAACATCGCCAGCTCCGCTCCCGACATCATGATCGGCCAGATCGCGGCGGTGACGCGGCAGATGCGCGTCGGCGCCGGCGGCGTGATGTTGCCGAACCACGCGCCGCTGATGGTGGCGGAGCGCTTCAAGGTGCTGGAGGCGTTGTTTCCCGGCCGCATCGACCTCGGGCTCGGCCGCGCGCCGGGTACCGACCCGGTCACCTCCTATGCGCTGCGCGCCCGGCAGGATGCGCGCGAAGGCGACGATTTTCTCGAGCGTTTTCAGGAATTGTTGCTGCTCGAGCGCGGCGGCTATCCGGAAGGCCATCCATTTCGCAAAGTGCGCGCCGTGCCGGCCGACGTGACGCTGCCGCCGATCTGGCTGTTGGGCTCGAGCGGCTACAGCGCCGAGCTTGCCGCGGCCGTCGGCATGGGCTTCGCTTTTGCCCATCATTTCTCCGACTACGACGCCGAAAGCGCGATGCTGACCTACCGCGAACACTTCAAGCCATCGACGACGATGGCGGCGCCGTACGCCATCCTGGCCGCCGCGGTGATCGCCGCCGACACCGACGCCGAGGCCGAACGGCTGGCCTCGAGCGCCGATCTGCATTTTGCCCGCCGCGCCAAGGGCGAATACGCGCCGCTGGCGTCTCCCGAAGAGGCTGCCGGCTACGATTACACGCCGATCGACCGTGAGCGCATCGCGCGCCATCGCGCCCGTCTGATCGTCGGCGGCATCGAGGCGGTAAGGAACCGATTACTGCGACTCATCGAGGCCACGCGTGCCAATGAACTAATGGCCACCACGATGGTTTATGATCATGGCGCGCGCCGGCACTCCTACGCGCTCTTGGCGCGAGCCTTCGGGCTGGCAGCACGGGAGCGCGCAGGTTAACGGCAGCTTGTGATCATCCGGCAAAACCGCGGCGTCAGCGGTGGCGTCATAGCGGTGTTTTGCATTACCCTTAACCGGGAATATTCGCGTGACTGCCGGCTGGCTCGATAGCAGGAGGTTGGTGTGTCCCCTATGATTTGCCCGTCAAATTATTCACCCATTTCATCCAAGGTCGCCACATTGCATCCTGAAAGCGCCCCCCTCGCATCGCTTCGCCGCGCAAAGCGCATCCTGCGCGGCAACGTGTGGGTGCTCGGCCTCGGACTGGCACTTGCGGCCGCGCCGGCATCGGCCAGATCAATATTTGCGCCATTCGCGCCAGCGCCGACCAAACCAATATTTATAAGACATAAGACTGGCCGCGGCGGGCTCGATCACGCCAGAAAGGAACCGTTCGCGGGCATCCCCAAAGGCCCGATGCAGGCCATCATCTCGATCAGAGAGCAGCGGCTGCACTTTTACCGGGACGGCGAGCATATCGCCGACGTGCCGGTCGCAACCGGCGTACCGGGGCATCTCACCCCGCTCGGCGTGTTCAGCGTCATCCAGCGCGACCGCTATCACCATTCGAACATCTACAGCAACGCGCCGATGCCCTACATGGAGCGCATCACCTGGTCGGGCGTGGCGATGCACGAAGGTCCGGGCGTCGGCCACCAGGCGTCGCACGGCTGCATTCGCATGCCGCACAATTTCGCCGCCGAACTGTGGGGGCTGCCGACGATGGGCATGCGCGTCATCATTGCGGGGCCGGAATTGCGGCCGGTCGATTTCGCCGACCCGCATCTGTTTGTGCACAAGGACAAGCCGGCGCCGACGGCGCTGGCGAAACCGGTCGAGACGGCACAGACCGGCACCGGCATGAAGACCGATGCGGCCGACGCCGTGCAGCCCGCCGGTCTGCCGCCGGCACAAACGCAAACGCCGGCTTCGTCCGGCACGAGTACGCTGGGTCGAGCGGCGGAGCCGTCCGGCGCTGCACCAGCCGAAGCGGCAAAAACCGCAGACCCGATAGCGGCGCCGCCGGCCCCGGAATCCGCCAAACCCGCCGAGCAAGCCAAGTCGCCGCAACCGCTGCGCGGCGCGGTCGGGGACGCTGCCAATGCCGCGGCGCCGGCCGACATCACCGCGCCCATTGCGTTGGATGATGTCCCGCTGCCGCTCGTCAAGCCCGGGCGAATCGCTAAAGCCGACGACGGACCGATTGCGATCTTCATCAGCCGCAAGTTAGGCAAGATTTTTGTGCGGCAGAATTTCATGCCGCTGTTACAGGCGCCGGTGAAGATCGAAAATCCCGCGGAGCCGCTCGGCACCCACGTTTTTACGGCGCTGGATTATCTGCCCGATCATTCGACGCTGCGCTGGAACGTCGTCTCACTGCCCGGCGAAGCGGCCCGTCCGGTTGTGCACTACAAGTACGTCCGCACGTATTACGGCGAGCTTCGCCGCGAACGCGTCGTCGAGCGCGTCGAGCCCGCTATGCCGACCGAGACGCCGGCGCAGGCGCTCGACCGCATCGGCATACCGCAGGATGTGATCGATCAGATTTCGCAGCTGATCGTGCCCGGCTCCTCGCTGGTGGTTTCCGACCACGGACTCGGCCCCGAGACCGGCAGCGGCACGGATTTCATCGTCGTCACGCGCTGACGGATCGCGCTACCGGGCGGGTCAGAGCCGCACGCGACTGACCGCCGCCCGCTTGTGGCACCGTTTCAACCGACAACCTCGCCGGTGTATGGTCAGCCGACCGGGCCGGCAGTTCGGCCGCACCGCGAAGGTCGTTTTCCGTTCAGTTCAAAGGAGGATCATCTTGGGCAAGCATTTCACCCTCACCGCTTCGGACAGTTTCAAGCTGGGCGCCTACCGCGCCGATCCCGCGGGCGCAGCCAAGGGCGGCATCGTGGTCATTCAGGAAATCTTCGGCGTCAATCATCATATCCGCGCGGTGTGCGACCGGCTGGCAGGCGAAGGCTATACGGCCGTGGCGCCGGCCGTATTCGACCGCCAGCAGCCGAATTTCGAATCCGGCTACTCGCCCGACGACATCGCCAATGCCCGCAAGTTCGTCGCCAATCCGGATTGGGGCGCGATGCTGCGCGACGTGCAGGCCGCCATCGACGACCTGAAGAAAGGCGGCCCGGTCGCCATCATGGGCTTCTGCATGGGCGGCACCATCTCGTTCCTCTCCGCCTGCAAGCTCAACGGCCTGTCCGCCGCGGTCTGCTATTACGGCGGCCAGATCGCCAAGAACGCCGAGCAGAAACCGAAAGTGCCCTGCCAGATGCATTTCGGCGAAAAGGACGCCTCGATCCCGATGAGCGACGTCGAGGCGATCAAACAGAAGCGCGGTGCCGATTGCGAGATCTACGTCTATCCGGACGCCCAGCACGGCTTTCATTGCGACGAGCGCGGCAGCTATC
>JASHSE010000372.1 GCA_030036975.1 Xanthobacteraceae bacterium
GCGTTTCCGCCGCGCCGCCGCGCCGCGGCGTCCAGCGCCACGCGCAATCGCCGGGACCGGCAGCGGCGAGCTGCTCCGGCGCAATGTGGATGTCGACCGTGTGCGCCGCCGGCAGGATGTAATCTTCCCGCGCGGTGCCCCAGGAATATTGCCGGTCGCAGGTTGTTAGATAATGGCGCGGCCGCGCGTCACGGTCGTAGCACGTGATGTCGACGGTTTGCGCGGCCCAGCCGAGCCGACGCTGCTCGTAATGCGGACCCGCGGTGCGCAGGCAGGAATCCGGCGTGGAGCGATCCTTGCAGTCAGGATCGTTCAGCCGCCGCTCCAGCCGCCACATGATGTTGCTGGGCAGCGGCTGACCGGCGGCGCCGCGCACGGCGTCGAAGGCTTTTTCCTGCACCTCGAACGATATGCTCCGCTTGAAAAGCCGGTATGGATTTTCCACTTCCCAGATCAGATCAGCCGCGCGACTGACCGACACGCCAAAGCACAACTGCGCCGCCACGAACGTGACCGCGGCCACAAACGCCTCGCCCCGCATCGCCGCCTCCCTGGGCCGCTGATGGAACCGGATAGTACCGGCAGTGGAACTTTCCTGTCCATACGGGACCGTCGGTTGCGAGTGGGATTTTTTGCTCTGCGGCCGGATCAAACAAAAAGCCCAAGGATGGAAGAATTCACTTATAAATCAAAACGTTGAGTGGTCATCGACTGCTTCATGTCGGCCAATACCCTTGCTCTGCGCAATGGCATTTTCCGCATCGCTCGGCGGCGAAAGATTCAGCCCTTGGCGCCCGGCTCACGATGAATCGGGTCCACCCAGAGGACGGTCTCGGGCCTCTCCACCGGCTCGATGTCGAGATTGACGGCGATCGCCTCGCCGTCGCTGCGCACCAGCACGCATTCCAGCACCTCGCTCGCGCTGGCGTTGATTTCCTGGTGCGGCACGTAGGGCGGCACGAAAATGAAATCGCCGGGACCGGCCTCGGCGACGAATTGCAGGCGCTCGCCCCAGCGCATGCGGGCGCGGCCGCGCACCACGTAGATGATGCTTTCGAGATGGCCGTGATGATGCGCGCCGGTCTTGGCATCAGGCTTGATCGTCACCGTGCCGGCCCACAGTTTTTGCGCTCCGGTGCGGGCGAAATTGATCGCCGCCTTGCGGTCCATGCCCGGCGTCGACGGTACGTTGGGATCGAGCCGATTACCCGGAATGACACGCACGCCATCGTGCTTCCAGCGGTCGGCGATTTGATCGTGCATTGCCGTCATTGTTTCCTCAGGACCAAGCCTTGCTTCTCGACGCGCGAGCTTCGTCGCAAAAACTAGGGCGCCACCGCTATAAACTTATAGCCGTCGTCCCACCGCTGTACGCGGCAGGTCGACGGCGCTGGAAAATGGCTCGCGCATAGGATAGTCGGCTCGCCGCAGAAGCGGTCGAAAATCGTGCGCCGCGTTTGTCCGGCTTGCCGGGAATCGTAATCGACCATCATGCCAAGGTCGGGATATCTGCCCTGCAGCGGCGAGTGCACCATGTCGCCGGTGATCAGCGCATCGGCGCCGGCGCGGCCGACCAGCACGGAAAAATGATCGATGGTGTGGCCTGGCGTCGCAATCAGCCGGACCTGCTCCTCGAAGGCGAAATCGCTGCGCACGATCTGCTCGCGCTTGGCGGCGACGACCGGCAATACCGAGTCGGTGATCCATGGCACGCTTTGCGGATTGTCCCGCTCGCGCTCGGTCCAATATGCCAGCTCGCGGTCTGCCATGACGTAGCGCGCCCTGGGAAAAGTCGGCACCCAGCGGCCGTTTTCCAGCCGGGTATTCCAGCCGACATGATCGCCATGTAGGTGCGTGCACATCACGTAATCGATGTCGTCGACGCCGAGCCCGATGGCGCCAAGTCCGTTCTCGAAACGGTCGCTGTCGAGCATGTTCCAGAACGGCCGTGTCGGGCGCGGCTTATGATTGCCGACGCAGGCATCGACCAGGATGTTGTGATGCGGCGTCCTGATGACGAACGCCTGGATGCAGAAGACGAGACGATTGTTGGCGGGATTGAGGAATGTCGGCTCGAGCCACGCACGGTTCTCGTCGAGCTGGCCTTTGCTCAGGCTCGGAAAGAATCGGAAAATTTCGAACCAGGCGCCTTGCTGCTCGACGACCGGATGAATGGTGATGTCGTTCAGCGTGATCGCGGCCGTCATCGCAAAGCCCTCCTGCCCCAGGGCGGGTACTCATAAATCATATCGGCTGGCGCTGCCAGCAGATGTCCACTTCGTCCCGAAAAAGAGACAAGGGGCCGCAAAAGAGGCAAGAGATAAAGTGACAGGAGACGCCAAGCAACAAGTTCAAGGTACGACAAGCGTCCGTGCGACACGGAAGCCGATACCGGCGCGCCCGGATCACAGCAAGGCGCGCTCGACACCGCGCTCGGCCATCAACTCGGCGATACGCTTGCGGGCATAGAACATCCGCGTTTTCACCGTGCTTTTGGGCACGCCAATAATGTGCGAGACCTCGTCGATCGACTGCTCGTGATAGTAGACGAGATCGACGACTTGCCGATGCGCGATCGACAACTGCTTGAGGCATTCCTGCAATAGGGCGCTGCGTTCGGTCTTCTGAACTGCGACCTCAGGATCGTCCGCCGGATCTTCCATCCGCTCGCTCGTCTCGTCGTCGAGCCAGTCGTACGAACGCCGCCGCCGCGAAGCCAGCGCCTTATAGCGGGCGATCGCCAGAATCCATGTCGATACCTGTGAGCGCGCCTCGAAGCGGCCGGCGTTGCGCCAAACCTCGAGGAAAACCTCGGTCACCAAATCCTCGGCTGTCGCCTCATCGCCGACGATGCGCAACAGGAAACGGAATACGCGCACGTTGTGCCGCGCGAACAGAACCCGCACGGCATCCTTATCGCCGTTGGCAATGAGCGCGATCAACGTTTCATCCGATGTCACCTTGGCGGAGGAAGGCCGGCTTAGTGACCCTCCTGAAGCTGTCTGAACGTATTGCATGACGAGTCCCCCTGCGTTGGGGCGAAACTAGAATTCCCGGCCGTCGCAGCACTATTCTACGTTGGGTAAAAGCAGATACCGGAAGTGAGGAGACATCCTATACGTGCGTATAGAGCGCAGCCGCGGCGGAGCTTGCGGACGGTCTGGCTTGTGAGATAACGCAGGACGCGCCCGGCAGCCGCGGGCTATTGCCTGGTCGATCGAGCGCCGAGCGCTTTATCGAGGCACGCAATCAGGCTTTCGTCGGTGAACGGCTTGCAGAAGAAGCCGAACGCACCGGCGTCCATCACCCGCGCGCGGGCCCGTTCCTCGAAATATGCGGTCACAAAGATCATCGGGATCTGATGCCCCTCCGCGATCAGTCGATCCTGCAATTCGGCCCCGCTCATGCCGGGCATGTGCAGATCGGTGATGACACAGGCGGAGTCGCCAATGCGATCAGACTCCAGGTATTCCTCAGCGGAGGAAAATGCCTGGGCGGCATAGCCCAGCGAACGGATCAGTCTTTGCGTCGCTTCGCGGACGGCCGGATCATCGTCGATGATTGAGATCACGTGAGTTTTTGCCAATTCCAAGAACCTTTACGTCACCACGACTTAACGCGCCGATCCGGACGACGCTACTGTACATGGGCAAGATTTCCGTATCGCTTCGGGGTACGGAACTATACTTCTGTATAGTTGCGCGGCGCTTTCAGGGCGAAGTGTGGCGGCGAACCCCCAGCGCATCCGCCATGCGAACCAGCTCGGCGAGCGATTTCGCTCCCATCTTGCGCATGACATTGCCGCGATGAACCTTGACGGTGATTTCGCTCACGCCGAGCTCTCCGGCAATCTGCTTGTTCATGAGGCCGGCCGTGACCAGACCCATGATTTCCTGCTCGCGCAAGGTCAGCGTATTGAAGGTCGCCTTCAGCTTGGCAGCATCGCCCGCGCTCTTGCGGCGATGGCGGTCACGTTCGAGGCCCTGCTGGACCGCATCAAGCATTTCCTGATCGCGAAAAGGCTTGGGCAGGAACTCGACGGCGCCAGCCTTCATCGCCCGCACGGTCATCGGGATATCGCCGTGGCCGGTCATGAAAACGATGGGTATGTCGATATTCGCCTTGGTCAGTTCAGCCTGGAAGTCGAGCCCGCTCAATCCGGGCAGTCGAACGTCGAGCACCAGGCAACTCGGCGCGTCGGGCAGCTTCACTTGAAGGAACTCCGGCGCCGAGGCGAACACCTTCGCATGCAGCCCGACCGATCGAAACAGGCTCGCCAGCGCTTCGCGCAAGGCGGCGTCATCATCGATGACAAAGACCATTTGCTGTTCGGCCGGCGCGCTCATCGGCTCGCTTTCGAGGAGTGCTGCGCGGTCGGCAAGACCATGCGGAAAACCGCGCCGCGCGGCTGCGCCGGCGATACCGAAAGCTGGCCGCCATGCCGCTCGACGATCATGCGCGAAAGCGCCAGTCCGAGCCCCATCCCGTGCGGTTTCGTGGTAACGAACGCATCGAAGATGTTTGCCGCATGTTTTGCATCGATCCCCGGCCCGGAATCTTCGACGGCCACGATCAGTTTATCGGCGCCGCCGGGCCGGACGCTCACGTGCAAGAGCCGACGGCCGCCCTCGTCGGCGCGCATGGCCTCGATTGCGTTGTGGATCAGGTTGACCAGGACCTCCTGCAATTGGCCTTTGTGGCCGGTGATCGACGGTAAATCGCGCGGCAAATCGAGGCGGCTCGTGATTCCCTGGTCGTCCAGCTCTCCCTGCAGGCCGCTCAACACGCTGCGAATCAGATCATTCACATTGATCGGCTCATGTCCCTGCTCAGCTTTCTCGAACAAGGCGCGGATATTATCGAACACCTGGCTGGCGCGGTGACTCTCGCTGACCATCCGATTCAAAGCCGAGCGCACTTCTTCGAGATTGGGCGGCGCATGTCCGAGAAAGCGGATGGCGGCGCCGCCGTTCGACGCGATGCTGGCAAGCGGCTGCCTGACTTCGTGAGAAATCGAGGCCGCCATGGCTTCCAGGTTCATCAGCTTATTCTTCCGCTCGCGCTGCAGCTCCGCCACCGTGCGGCTGAGCGCATCGGTGCGCTGGCGCAGTTCGGTCAACAGCCGGGCGTTTTCAATGGCGACCACGGCTTGGTCCGCAAAATTCTGTGCCAGCTGGATTTGCCTGTCGGTGAAGGGGCGAACAGTGGAGCGCATCAGCACGATGACGCCGATCGGCTCGCCGTCGCGCAAGAGCGGAACGCCGAGGCATGTGCGATAGCCGAGCTTCTGCTGCGCCGCCTGCAGCTGGTATTGCGGATCGGCTAACACGTCGGCGACCTGGACCGGCCTGCCCTCCAGCGCCGTTCGTCCCATGACGCTGCCGCTGCCGGGCTCGAAAAGCACGGTCGAGGCCACTTCGTTGTGGCTCGCCGGCCCGCCGTAAGTCGCGAAGGCCCGGAAATTCGCCCGCTTGGGGTGCAGAGCCCCGAGTTCGGCGCCGCACAACCGAACGACCAACTCAAGAAGGGTGTCGAGGACGGTCTGCAGATCGAATGTCGAGCGACTGATGATCTTCAGGACGTCGGCGGCGGCGACCTGCTGCTCCAACGTCTCCCGCAGCTCGTGCAGCAGCCGCGCATTCTCGATGGCAACGACGGCCTGGGCGGCGAAATTTTGCACGACTTCGATTTGCCTGCTGGTGAAGGGGCGAACTTGATTGCGACCGAGCGAGATCGAGCCGACCAGCTCATCGCCCTTCCATATCGGCACCGCCAGGGTCGTCCTTATGCCGACGACTTCAACAGCCGCGACCGTCGGCGGGTTGCCTTCAAGGTATGACCGGTCCTCGGCCAGATCGGCGATGTGAACCGGCGCCTTGCTCGCCAGCATGCGGCCGCTGGCGGAGTGCTGATGCGGACGGTACGGCGACTGGTCGCGCACGTCGATGAAGGCCTGCGGCATGTTGTGCGTCGCTATGAGGTGCAGGGCGCCGCCGTCCCAGCGATTGATGACGCCGCTGTCCGCGGCGCAGAGCCGCACCGCGCTCGCCAATATGCTGGCAAATACGGGTTGGATGTCGCCCGACGAGCTGCTGATGAGCCGGAGCACTTCCGAGGTAGCAACCTGCTGCTCCGCAATCTCCTTCATCTCGCGATCGAGCCGCGAGACGACACCCTTTCTGCTGTCGGCGACAGAAGCGACGCCGCCGCGGCGCACCGCAGTCCGGCGACTGTGACGCTTCCGGCCCGGCGTCTTGCGACGCCGCCCGCCGAGTGGCTTGCCGCCTGCTTTGGAGCCCCGCGCCATTGCCACGGTCCAGCCTCGTGATCAGCCGCCGGGCACGCAAATTAGCACATCTGGAGGGGTGGCGGCAGCCACGCACAACAGCACGTCAAACCACGCGACGTCCGTCACGGGTTCGAAAGCAAACGTTGGCCGCCGTGTTTATAAGTACCCGCCCCGGCAGCTTACGATAATGCGCGCCCCCCGGCGCTTGCGAGCTCACTCCCCGGCGTTCTCCTCGCCCTCCTCCGAAATCCGCTCCACCGAGGCGACACGCTCGCCCTCGGCGGTCGTGAATACGATGACGCCCTGAGTGGCGCGGCCGGCGATGCGGATGCCATCGACCGGGCAGCGAATGAGCTGGCCGCCGTCGGTGACCAGCATGATCTGGTCGGTGTCCTCGACTGGAAACGAGGCGACGATGCGGCCGTTCTTCTCGGTGACCGCCATGGCGACGATGCCTTTGCCGCTGCGGTTGGTGGTGCGGTACTCGTAGGACGAGGTGCGCTTGCCAAAGCCTTTTTCGGAGATCGTCAGCACGAACTGCTCCCTGGCGGAGAGTTCGGCGTAGCGCTCCTGGCCGAGCTCGATGGCGCCGGCCGCTTCCTCGCCATCGCCGTTGCCGCCATTGCCGCCGTTCTCGTCGCCCTCCCCGCTGGTGCCGCGACGCACTGCATGGGCGCGCTTGAGATAGGCGGCGCGTTCTTCGGCGGTGACCTCGACATGACGCAGGATCGATTGCGAAATCAGCTTGTCGCCGTCGGCGAGATTGATGCCGCGCACCCCCATCGAGGTGCGGCCGGAAAACACCCGCACGTCATTGACCGGGAAGCGGATGCACTGCCCGGCGGCGCTGGTTAAGAGCACGTCGTCGTTCTCGGTGCAGATCTGCACGTCGACGATGGAATCGCCCTCGTCGAGCTTCATGGCGATGATGCCGGAGCGGCGCACGTCGGCGAAATCCGACAGCTTGTTGCGGCGCACGGTGCCGCGCGTGGTGGCGAACATCACGTCGAGCGTGTTCCAGGTCGCCTCGTCCTCCGGCAGCGGCATGATGGTGGTGATGGTCTCGCCCTGCTGCAGCGGCAAAATGTTGATCAGCGCCTTGCCGCGGGCCTGCGGCGCCGCCTGCGGCAAGCGCCAGACTTTTTCCGTGTAGACCTGGCCGCGCGACGAGAAGAACAAGAGCGGCGCGTGCGTCGAGGCGACGAACAGCCGCGTCACGAAATCCTCCTCCCGGGTCTGCATCCCGGCGCGGCCCTTGCCGCCGCGGCGCTGCGCCCGGTAGGTCGAGAGCGGCACGCGCTTGACGTAGCCGGCATGCGAGACGGTGACGACCATGTCCTCGCGCTGGATCAGGTCTTCGTCTTCCATCTCGCCTTCCTGATCGACGATCAGGGTCTTGCGCGGCGTCGCGAACTCGTTCTTGATCGCGGTGAGTTCCTGTTTGACGATCGCCTGGATGCGGGCGCGCGAGCGCAGCACGGCGAGATAATCGGCGATCTCGTCGGCGAGCTTGTCGAGCTCGGCCTTGATCTCATCGCGGCCGAGCGCGGTGAGCCGCTGCAGCCGCAGATCGAGGATCGCCTTGGCCTGCTCGGCCGACAGCCGGGTGGTGCCGGCCTCCGACACGCTGTGGCGCGGATCGTCGATCAAGGTGACCATGGCAGCGACGTCGCGCGCCGGCCAATCGCGGCTCATCAATTGGTCGCGCGCCTCGTTGGCGTCCTTGGCGGCGCGGATGAGCCGGATCACCTCGTCGATATTGGCGACCGCAATCGCAAGCCCGACCAAAATGTGGGCGCGGTCGCGCGCCTTGCTGAGCAAATGCTTGGTGCGGCGGTAGAACACCTCCTCGCGGAACGCGACGAACGAGGCGAGCAGGTCCTTCAAGCTCATCAACTGCGGCCGGCCGCCCTCGAGCGCCACCATGTTGGCGCCGAACGAGGATTGCAGCGCGGTGAAGCGGTAGAGCTGATTGAGCACCACATCGGGCACCGCATCGCGGCGCAGCTCGACCACCACGCGATAGCCGTCGCGGTCGGATTCGTCGCGCAGCGCGGCGATGCCTTCGATCTTCTTGTCGCGCACCAGTTCGCCGATGCGCTCGACCAGATGCGCCTTGTTCACCTGATAGGGAATCTCGGTGAACACAATCGCCTCACGCTCGCCGCGCAAGGTTTCGAAATGCATCTTGCCGCGCATCACGATCGAGCCGCGGCCGAGGTGATAGGCGGCGCGGATGCCCTGGCGGCCCAGAATGATGCCGCCGGTCGGGAAATCCGGGCCCGGCACGATGGCTATGAGGTCGTCGATGGAGAGCGCCGGATCGTCGATCAAGGCGATGCAGGCGTCGATCACTTCGCCGAGATTATGCGGCGGAATATTGGTGGCCATGCCGACGGCAATGCCGCCGGCGCCATTGACCAGCAGGTTGGGAAAGCCGGCCGGCAACACCAGCGGCTCGCGCAGCGAGTTGTCGTAATTGGGCTGGAAATCGACGGTATCCTTGTCGATGTCGCGCAACAGTTCCATGGCCGGCCGGCCCAGCCGGCACTCGGTGTACCGGTAGGCCGCGGGGTTGTCGCCATCGACGGAACCGAAATTGCCCTGGCCGTCGATCAACGGCAGGCGCATGGAGAAATCCTGCACCATGCGCACCAGCGCGTCGTAGATCGACTGGTCGCCGTGCGGATGGTATTTGCCCATCACGTCGCCGACGACATGAGCGCATTTCACATATTTCCTGTCCGGCGTATGGCCGTTCTCGTGCATCGAATAGAAGATGCGGCGATGCACCGGCTTGAGCCCGTCGCGCGCATCGGGCAGCGCGCGCGCCACGATCACGCTCATGGCGTAATCGAGGTAGCTCTTCTTCATCTCCTCGGTGATGGAGACGGGACGAATGTCATTGTTGCCGGCGTCGTCCGGCGCTCTGTCGTCGTTGTCGGCCAAGATACTCTCGCGCAGCCTTGAAGGTCATTCTGCTTAGCTGATTCAGCCCCCGCGCGCCACCCCAAAGGGACCGTCCGGCGAGCTATTTTCATATGGGGATTCAGAGGCTTAGGCGCAAGCCATGGCGAACCCAGCCGACGCCATGTTGGACCGCAAGGAAACTTGCAAATTCGGCTGCCGGCACGATCAATTTGCCGGTCAAAACGACGGCTGGATATAAGAGGGCGGCGGTTGCGTTACGCGGCGCATCGCCGCCGGATCCGAGTCATCGCCAGGCCTTACCCATGGCCCTCAACTACGTCATATCGGCGCTGGTGACCCTGTTCGTCGTGGTCGATCCCATTGGATTGGCACCGACCTTCATCGGCATCACCGAAGGCCTCTCCCCATCGCTGCGCCGCCAGGTCGCGGCGCGCTCCGCGCTGATCGCCGGCGCGATCTTGATCGGGGCGGCGTTGATCGGCGACTGGCTGTTGGCGCGGCTCGCCATCTCGCTGTCGGCATTCCGCATTGCCGGCGGTCTGTTGCTGTTCTCGATCGCCACCGAGATGGTGTTCGGGGTGCGCATGCGCCGCGAAGGCGAAGCCGCCGAGGAGGCATTGGAGGAGCGGGCGCGCAACATCGCCGCTTTTCCGTTGGCGATCCCGCTGATGGCCGGCCCGGGCGCCATCACCGCGACCGTGCTGCTGGCCGGACGTTCCGGGCACGATCCGTTGCTGCTCGGGCTCTTGCTGGGCGCGGTCATTGCCGTCGCCGGGTCATGCTTTGTCGCTTTCCTGTTCGGCGCGCAGCTCGGCCGCGTGCTTGGCGTGACCGGCAATATCGTGCTCTCCCGCCTGCTCGGCGTGCTGCTTGCGGCGCTTGCGGTGCAATACGTGGTCGACGGCGTCCGCGCCGTGCTCGCGGGATAGCCAGTGTTCAGGAAATCAGCGCCGTCGCGTCATGGTGTCGTGCCATGGTCCAACGCCCGACGCGAGCGGTGCTAACGCACTTCGAAGTGGAACGGCCTCCTCGGCGGCAGCGCCGCCATGAGCGCGCGCGGCTGCGTCAACAGGCCGTCGCGCGTGCGCACCTCGATCTGATATTGGGCGCTGTCGGCAACGGAACGAGGCAGACCGTGCAAGCCGATGAAGGCCTTGGCCTCGAGATGCGTCTGACAATTGGCGCATCCGGCAACATGCCAGCGGCTTAGCACTGCCTCTGTTCCCAAATGCTGTTTTTTGCCGTCGATGACCGCATAGGCAGAAATCATGAATGAGCCGCGGATTGCCGATCGATTGATTCCCGACACGCGCACGACTTTGTTGCTGCGGTCCGGCAGCAGAGCCGCCATGACCGGCGGCTGCTCCAGCGAGCCGGGGCCGTAGCTGTAGCCGAGCTGCTTCTGAATGTCGATGCAGTCGAGCGACGTATAAGGCCGCTCGCGGTCACCGTCTCGCTTTTTGAAAGGATCGAGCGGCGATTCCAATGTCAGCCAGGAATTCGGCGCCACCCCGGGCGTCGGTCCCTGACTATCCACCGAATTGGTGCCGGGATAGCCATCGATAATTTCGAGATGATCGGTGAACCCATGCCTCTTCTGCCATAGCCAGAACACGCGATCGATAAAGCAGTGATGAAAGAAGAAGATCGGATCGAGCCCAGCGGTGTCATTTTCGCCCATGTCGCCGTTCGCGCCTTCGATCGGCGAACGGTCGTAGTTCGGAACGTCGCAGCCGCCCACCGCCAGATGGATGCTGTTGTGCGGCGACTCCAGCGGCACGACCGGTTCGATTCCGGGGGCAAGATTTTCGTTCCATTGCGCGGCAGAGGTCGTGTTGGAAAAAACCGTATAATTCGGCGCGTTCAAGCAGTCCTCAAATTTCTTGCGGACGTGCGTCGGGATCACCTGCTTGTTGACGATAATGACCGAGGTGAGCCATGCCACAACGTTCTGATTGAGGAGCTGCACGTTTGTGCTGTAGTCGGGGAATTGCGCATTGTGTGCTTTGGTCTTGGCAATATCGTTGGGACCTACCAGGCCGGACAGCGGGTAGCGGACTGTTTCGTAACCTTTGGGCTTGCTGTAATTCGGGTCGTCGCCGCTGATATTGTCGGTGATATTGGCGGTAAAAACGAAAGAACGCAGCGGGTTCGCAATTGTTTGGCCGTCGAGCACGAAATTCTCGTCGGTAAGCGCCCAGGGAATACCGGTTGTGGCCGAGGCATCGCTGGTCTCGTCCCAAAACGGCAGCGTGACGTCCGCGCAGCCCGGAATGCTGCGCAACGCGTCTTCCAACCTCAACAAATAGACTCGATGCCATAGCGGAAACAGGATATTGCCGTGCATGCAATAGCCGCCCCAGTACGAAGCGTTGCCCCAGCCGGCGCCGCGAAATGGCTCGCCGTGGTAGCCGCCGATCACGAAGAACGAGTTTGGATTGTCCGGCGGCAGCTCTTTGATGCCCTTCCAGGCCCGCATCAAATCTTCGAGCGGCTTCTTGTTACCCTTGCCGTACTCATCCTGGAGTTCGACGATCGATCTGCGGACCCGCAGTGCTGCGCCGTTGCTCATGTTCGTGCATCCCCCAAGCGTCAACCGACAACTGCCGCGTCAAGACAACTTGCACTTTAAAGGTGGCATTTGAAGAAGTAAAGTTGAGCGGGACGCCGCACGGTCACGTGCTGAAACGAGCAACGGGAGAACGCAATGCTCATCGGTATTCCGGTTTATGACGATGTCGACATGCTCGACGTCACCGGCCCGTTTGAAATGTTCACCTGGGCGGGACTCGACATCGAGATTGTCGCCCATGCCCGCGGGCTATTTAGGTTCCGCAAGGGCTTCTACTTCGAAGTGCTGAAGACGTTTGCGGATGCCGGCGCTTACGACGTGCTCTGGGTGCCGGGCGGGGACCCCGACGCGCTGGCGCGGCTGATCGGCGATCCGCGACGCACCTATCTGGATTTTCTGATCCGACAGAGCCAGCGAGCCAGGTATGTGGCGTCGGTTTGCGAGGGCGCGATGCTGCTGGCCGCCGCCGGCCTTCTCGACGGCTACGAAGCGACGACGCACTGGGCGTTCGTGCCATGCTTTAAGGAGCGTTTCCCCAAAGTGAAGGTCGCCGCCGATCATCCGCGCTTTTGCCTTGACCGCAACCGACTGACCGGCGGCGGAATTTCCTCGGGACTCGACGAAGCCCTCAAGCTCATCGAACTACTCCTTGGGACAGCGGCTGCTCAGGCGGTCCAACAAAGTACCCAGTATTATCCGAAACCGCCGGTCGAGAGCGCAATCCCTGAGGCCACCACCTGCCCGCTCCCTCCGGTGACCATCCCGGCAGTCCATTAGTTGGCGCGGCGGCGAATTCATCGCTCGTTAACCATGACCGGTCATGCTCCCTCACACTGCCTGTTGTTACGGGCAACGCCAAACAAACAGCATCAAAATCGCCGCATAAATCGCCGCCGCACATGGACGATCAAACGAGCGATACAGCACGACCGCCGGCCTTTCGCATCCGCCCCGCGGAGCCTGGCGACGTGCCGGCGCTGATGCGGCTCAAGCGCCTGTTGGCCGAGGCCGAGGATTCCGCGCACGCCGTTCGCGCCAGCGCCGCCGATTGGCTGCGCGACGGTTTTGGACCGAATCCGGGATTTAGCGCCTTTGTGGCCGACATGGGCGGAGCGGTCGTCGGCATGGCCACCTGCAGCCGCCGCGTCATCACCGGCTGGAGCGGTCCCGTCGTGTTCCTGCAGGATTTGTTCGTCAAGCCGGCGCATCGCCGGCACGGCATCGCCGGCGCGTTGATGGCGCGCGTTGCGGCGCTCGCCGGCGAGATCGGCAGCCCCATCGTCGAGCTGACGGTGCGGGCCGACAACGTTGCGGCGCAGACGTTTTACAGCCGCGCCGGCTTTCGGCCGCTACCGCAATGCCTCACCTATGTGCTGGCCGGGCCGGCATTGGACGCGCTCGCGCGCGACGATGAAACCGGCGACGAGGCGCTGGCGCTTGCCGGCTGAGGCGTTACGTCCCACCGCTGCATTCGTCGAGGCGGCCGCGCTCAATACCAATGCGGCTGCCAGATCATCAGTGCGAATATCGCCAACACGCCGGCGAAAGCCGGCCAGCCCAGCCAGAACCAGATCCGATATAGGCGATAATAACGCCTGGGCAACGGTTGTGATTTTATCGCCGCCTGGTGCGCAAGGTCGCGGATGCGCATCTGGATGAACACGACCGGCAGCCAGCACAGCCCGACCAGCAGGTAAAGCCAGAGCGACGCCACGATCCAGGATTCGTCGAGCGGCGACAGCCCGATCGCCCAGGCCAGCGCAAAGCCGCTGATCGGTTGCACCAATACGGCCGTCGCGATGAAGACGAAGTCGGCGATCACCACGAAGCGCGCCACCACCGCGATCACGCCGGAATGGCCGGTGCGGTGCGCCTTGAACATGAAGAAGGCGATGCCGAGCCCGGTGCCGAACAGCACCGAGGCGCCGATCGCATGCACGAATTTGATGGCGTAGATGACGTCGAGATCGATCATCGCTCGTTCAGGATGGCAAGCGTCAGCAGCATCGCTATCAGGTCAGGCACGCGCGCGACAGGCACGCCAAGCCGATCAACCCATCGGCGCCGGCGATCAGGACGCGCATGGCGGCGTCATTGCGGCAGGCGGCGGCGCAGTACGGCATACGCGATAGTCGCCGAGCCGGCTTCGCTTGGCGCGCAACGGCGCGTCGCGCATCGATCAGAACGGAATTTCGTCGTCCATGTCGCCGCGCGCGGCGCCGGCACCGGCACCGGCGGGGGCAGCGACCTTGCGGGTCGGGCCGGACGAGCCGAACTCGCCGCCCTGGTCGGCGCCGAAGTCGCTCGAGCTGCCGCCCGCCGCTGCGCCGCCGGCGCGGTCGAGCAGCGTCAGCTCGCCGCGAAAGCCTTGCAGCACCACCTCGGTGGAGTAGCGATCCTGACCCGACTGGTCCTGCCATTTGCGCGTCTGCAGTGCGCCTTCGATGTAAACCTTCGAGCCCTTTTTCAGGTATTGCTCGGCGATCCGGCACAGATTTTCGTTGAAGATCACGACGCGGTGCCATTCGGTGCGCTCGCGGCGCTCGCCGGTCGCCTTGTCGCGCCAGCTATCGGACGTGGCGAGGCGCAGATGGGCTATCGGCCGGCCATCCTGAGTGCGACGGATTTCGGGATCAGCGCCCAAATTGCCGATCAGGATGACTTTGTTGACGCTGCCCGCCATGACTTGCTCCGTTCGCTCTGTGCTGTCCGTATCACTGCTGTCCGTATCGCTACTGTCCGTATCGCCCGCGCGCAGGCCATGACCCTACTGGCCGCCCGGCTCGCCGCAAGCCCGATTGCACCACCAGTGGCCTTATCCACATGGATCGGCCCGGCGCTGTGACAAGCGCTCAGTTGTTCTTATTTCGTTCCCGGCTTGGATGCAAGAGAAACCGAGGGAACCGAGGGAAACCGAGCGAAACGCCCGCGATGCTGGGAAACTTCACGTTTGACCCACAAGCCGCGGTGGGCCGCGAGTACCTATCGAAAGTCAGCGGTTGTGGCATTTAGGTAACATCATTTCGGAGTTAGATCAGATACTTATTGGCACACAGGGAAGCCGCGGTCCGCGCCACGCCGGGCCGCACGATTGAAGCAAGACGTTCGGGGCGAACGACGGACAGGAGACAGGTATGAAGCGGATCGTTTTGGCCGCCGTAGTAGCGTTCAGTGCAGCGCCGGCACTTGCCGCCGATCTTCCGGCACCCCCGCCGCCGCCGCAAGCGCCCGCGGCTTACGTTCCGGTCGCCGCGCCAGTCTACAACTGGAGCGGCTTCTATGTCGGCATCAACGGCGGCTACGCGTTCGGCGACAGCAACTGGGACTTCAGTTCTGTGGTCGGCTTTCCTCTGACCACCGGCAACTTCGATATCAACGGCCCACTCGTCGGCGGTACGGTCGGCGCCAATTTCCAGACTGGCCAATTCGTGTTTGGCGTCGAGGCGGACGGCGACTGGACCGATATCAAAGGCAGCGCGAGCGTGTGCAGCCCATTCACTTGTCAAACGTCGAATGAGTGGCTGGCGACGGTGCGCGGCCGCGTCGGCTATGCGTTCGACCGCGCGCTCATTTACGCCACAGCTGGCGGCGCCGCTGGCGATGTAAAGGCCACGTTGTCTGCAGGTGGCGTCAGCCTCTCCACCGACAATGACGAATTTGGCTGGACTGCCGGCGGCGGCATCGAATATGCGCTGACCAATAATCTCACCGCGAAGGTCGAATATCTGTTCGTCGATCTTGGCAACGGTTCGCTTAGCTGTTCCGTGGCGACGTGCGGGGTTCCCATTACTGTCCCAGTCTCGTTCGACGCGAGCCTCATCCGTGCCGGACTCAACTTCAAATTCGGCGGGTTTTGACAGTTAGAGACAGACGTCTGCAATCGGCTTGGATTGTCGCTTCGACCGGCACGGAACGGCAGTTGGGGTTGCTGCCAAGTTTTGCGTACCGTACTGGTTGGAGGCGAGCGGCAGGGGCCGGCGGGGTGCCGGCCCTTGTCAATCTCGGGTGGCTTTGCGTCAACGCAGGGCCTTGCCGGAACAGCGAATAGCGAAATGGCGAATGGCGAAATGGCGAATAGCGAAATGGCGAATAGCGAAATGGCGAATGGCGAGTAGCCGCTGCCCTGCTCCATTCGCCACTCGCTATTCGCCATTCGCTGCAAAGGAGTGAAATCCGGGCATAGCCCGCAAGCCGCACTGGCATTCCGGCCGCGTTCTTACTACGTTCGGCGGGCGCTCCCCGACAAGAGCTGCCCGTACGACGGCGGAATGGAACCCCTTGCCGATGCCCGACGCCGGCCCCGAAAAGAACGACAAAAACAAGGATAAGAACACCGCCCGCCCGGACCGCCGCGTCATCGCGATCCGCGGCGCGCGCGAGCACAATCTCAAGAACGTCGATCTCGACATCCCGCGCGACGAGCTCGTGGTGTTCACCGGCCTGTCCGGCTCGGGCAAGAGCTCGCTCGCCTTCGACACCATCTATGCCGAGGGCCAGCGCCGCTACGTCGAGAGCCTCTCCGCCTACGCCCGGCAATTTCTGGAGATGATGCAGAAGCCGGACGTCGACCAGATCGACGGCCTGTCGCCGGCCATTTCCATCGAGCAGAAAACCACCTCGCGCAATCCGCGCTCCACCGTCGGCACCGTCACCGAGATCTACGATTATATGCGGCTCCTGTGGGCGCGCGTCGGCGTGCCCTTCTCGCCGGCGACCGGCCTGCCGATCGAGAGCCAGACCGTGTCGCAGATGGTCGACCGCATCATGGAGCTGCCGGAAGGCAC
>JASHSE010000373.1 GCA_030036975.1 Xanthobacteraceae bacterium
GCCGTAGACCGTCTTCGACATCTGCATGAACTCGGTGATGTCAATCTTGATCTCGGTGCCGGGCGGCGCCGCGCCGACGATGCCGCACGTGCCACGCACACCAAGCGCATCGATCGCCTGACGGACCACTTGCGGCAGCGCGGTGGTTTCCAGGCTGAATTGCACGCCGCCGCCGGTGATCTCTCTGACCGCAGCGACTGCATCGACTTGCCTGGCATCGACCGCGTGAGTCGCGCCCAGTTCCTTGGCGAGCGCAAGCCGTGCAGGCACCACGTCGACCGCGATGATCGTGGTTGCGCCGACGGCGCGCGCCGCCATCACGGCGCTCATGCCCACGGCGCCGGCGCCGAAGGCGGCGAAGCTCGATCCGTGCCCGACCTTGAGCGCGTTCATGACTGCGCCGGCGCCGGTCTGGATGCCGCAGCCGAGCGGCCCCAACAGCTCGAGCGGGGCTTCTTTCGGCACCTTCACGACATTGCGCTCGTTGGCGACCGCGAACGTGCTGAACGATGATTGGCCGAAGAAATGGTCGTGTATCGGCCCATGCTCGTCGGTGAGGCTACCGCTGCCGTCGGCGCGCGCGCCGCTGAAATTGTGCGCGTTGAAGTTCTCGCAATTGGCCGGGCGTCCTTGCGCGCACATGCGGCAGCGGCCGCACGACATGAAGGAAAGCACGACATGATCGCCCGGCCGAACCTTGACGACGCTGGCGCCGATCTTCTCCACCACTCCGGCGCCTTCGTGGCCCAGCACGATGGGCTGTGGCACCGGATAGACCTGATCGCGCACTACCATGTCGGTGTGACACATGCCGGTGGCGACGATGCGCACCAGCACTTCGTCGGCGAGCGGCTCCTCGAGCCGCAGCTGCTCGATAATGAACGGACCGCCTTTCTTACGCACCACCGCCGCGCTGACGGTATTCGCCGATGTGCCCGTGGCCATATATGTCCTCCCAAGCCGCAGCGGTTAGGGACTGCCGCCGCCAGCGCCAAATGTACCACGGCGCTGCAGCGCACCCCGGCGACAATGGCTGCCGCCGAGATAATGGTCCGGTCGGAAGCGGTCGAAAAGCGAATAAACTGATCGGCTCTTCCCGTAATTGTCCCAGCGCGCTAAAGGTTGCCTGAAAAGTTCTATCAAACCCCACGCGTGGCAGCGATGCGGTCGATCCTAACGAGTCGCATAGACTCGCAGGAAAGAAGACGTTATGGCTTAGCCGGCCGTTGCTCGGCGACAACCGACGCAACTGTCACCGCCCACGACTTGCACCGTCCGCGGCTTGTTAATCGACAATGCCGGTTGGCCACCAAAAAACTTCCAAAGGCATCCGGAGTGTGATCGACGTGCTTGGAGCAAACGACGTAACAAACTTCATCTAAAAGTAAGCCAGGGAGGACGACAATGCAGCCCAGCAAACGGACTGGGAATCAGCAGTCAAATCACGGGACGACGGCTGCCACGACACGCAAGGTGTCCCGCCGCGAATTCGTCGGAAGCACGGCCGCAGGCGCCGGCGCGCTGGCGTTGGTCGGCAAGGTGCCGGCGGCTTTTGCGCAAGCGAGCGACGTGATCAAGATCGGATTTGTCAGCCCGCGCACCGGACCGCTCGGCGGCTTCGGCGAAGGCGATCCGTACGTGCTGAGCTTGGCGCGCAACGCGCTGGCCAACGGGCTCAGTTCCGGCGGCAAGAAATACAAAGTCCAAATCCTCGACAAGGATTCGCAGTCGGATCCGGCGCGCGCCAGCCAGCTGGCCAAATCGTTGATCAACGACGACAACATCGATCTGATGCTCACCACCTCGACGCCGGAGGTGGTCAATCCAGTTGCCGACGCCTGCGATGCTGCCGGCATGCCGTGCGTGTCCACCATCCTGCCGTGGGAATCCTGGTATTTCGGCCGCGGCGGCAAGCCCGGACAGACGCCGTTCCCGTTCAAATGGAGTTTCCACTTCTCGTTCGGCGTGGCTCAGTTCGCCCAGGCGTATATCTCCGAGTGGAGCAAAGCGCCGTTTACGACCAACAAGAAGGTTGGCGTCATGTTTCCGAACGACGCCGATGGCAACGCGCTACGCGAGCACGAGATCCCGCTGTTCGAAAAGGCCGGTTTCACAGTGTTCGATCCCGGTGGATACGAGGACGGCACCACCGACTACTCGGCCCAGATCGCGAAATACAAGGCCGCGGGCGTGCAGATTTTCACCGGTGTGCCGATCCCGCCCGACTTCGCCGTATTCTGGCGGCAGGCCGCCCAGCTTGGCTTCGCCAGGACCGTCAAGATCCAGAGCATCGCCAAAACCGGCTTGTTCCCCTCGCAGATGGAAGCGCTGGGATCGCTCGCCTACAACACCGCCAGCCTCTGCTACTGGCATCCGACCTTCCCGTATAAATCGCCGCTGACCGGCAAGACCTCCACGGAGCTCGCCAGCGGTTACGAAAAGAGCACCGGACGGCAATGGAACCAGCAACTCGGCGGCACCCAGTCGCTGCTCGACGTCGGCGCCGAGTTGCTCAAATCCACCGACCCGAAGAACAAAGAGGGCCTTGTCGACAAGCTCAACGCGTTTAAGGTCACGACCGCGGTGGGCGTCGTCGATTTTGGCCACGGGCCGGTACCACACGTCTCGACGACCCCGCTGATCGGCGCCCAATGGATCAAGGCCAAACAAGGCAGCAAGCACAGGCTCGACCTGGTAATCGTCGACAACGCCGATGACCCCAACGTGCCGATTGGTGCTAAGCTGCAGCCGTACAGCTGAGCTGAGGGTCAAGATTGGAAGAAACGGCCGCGAGCAGCGTCGACGGCGGCCTGCTCGTCGGCGCTGGTGTCTACAAAAGCTTCGGGGCGCTC
>JASHSE010000374.1 GCA_030036975.1 Xanthobacteraceae bacterium
GGCACGACCTGATCGTGAACGCCGTGCAGGATGAGGAGCGGCGCTTTCACCTTGGCGATGCGCGCGTCGGAGCGGAATTGATCCTTCATCAGAAGCCGCACCGGCACGTACCAATAGTGCAGCGCCGCGACCGCGGCCGCCGAGGTGAACGGCGCTTCGAGAATGACGCGGCCGACCGGCTTTTCCGCCGCCAGCGCCACCGCAACGCCGCTGCCGAGCGACTCGCCCCACAGTACGATCTCGTGCACCGGATAGTGCGCGGCGGCAAAGGCATAGGCGGCATTAGCATCGGCAATCAGGCCGCGCTCGGTCGGACTGCCCGGATTGCCGCCATAGCCGCGATATTCCAGGGCAACGAGGCCGATGCCGTCGCCGATCAGTTTCTTGAAGCGCGCGACGCGGTAACGCAACGCGCCGCCATTGCCGTGAAAGTAAACAATGACGGGTTTTTGGTCCTTCGGCGCCACGTACCAAGCGATGATGTGCACGCCGTCGGCGGCGACGAGCGGCACCTCCTCGGCCTCCGGCAATCCGGCCTGCGCCGGCGTGGTGTGGACGGTTTCCGGAAAATACATCAGCGAGCGCTGCGTCACGTACAGCACGCCCGCAACGCCGACATAGGCACAGAGAAAGATGATTGCGGTCCACATCAGCATGGCGGCGTAGACGGGCAACCGGGCGGCTCGGCGGCGTTTGCGCCATGCGTCGGCCACGCGTCCGCAAATCACCGCAAGCGCCGCGAACATTGGACGTGCCGCGTCCGGAAATTTGCCGACGTTGCTCATATCACCTGCTGCGGTGCAACGACATCGCACGCTTGAGGCTTGCCCGACAAGTTGTCATTATCCGCGATAAGTGTCGAAACTGAGCAGGAAAAAGCGTCGATCAAACAAAAACCGGCCGGCTGTTCGCAGCCGGCCGGTTGAACAATCGGATTGTGGCCCTCACGGGCAGATCCGCACCGAGCGAATCCGGTAGCCGTTGACCTCTTCGACCCACACGCGCCGCTTCTCGAAATGGCAGGGCGGCGGTGCGGCCGCATAGGGCCCCGGTCCGTAGGCGGCGGGCGGCGGCGGATAGCCGTAGGGGGGCGGTGGCGGCGGATAGCCGTAATAACCCGGCGGTGGCGGCGGCGGATTGTTGGCGTTGGCGATGGCGGAGCCGAGGATGACGCCACCGAGCACGCCCCCCGCCACGGCACAGCCGAAGCAGCCGGCATTGGCAGTGCTTGGCACGGCCGCGGTCGCAAAGCCGAGGCTCGCCGCGGCGGCGAGCCCGATGAGCGCTTTGTGCATATGTTCTCCTTGGAGCGATCGGCCGGGCACCGATCCGACTGAGGTTCGTTAGGCGGAAGTCCCCCCGTGGCACCCCCGAGGCCGCGACACGGCCCAAAACTCACTGCCGCCATTGAGGACGAAGTCTTTGGCGGAAATTGGATGGGCGCGACAGATTGCGCCCACGTCTTCACCAGAGTGGTGATCTTCACCAGAGTGGTGATCGGGTCCCAGGCGTCCCGCACGAGGACGCCAGGCTTTCATCTAAGCCAGCGAGTGGGCTCAGTAGCAGGCGCGCACCCAGCGGAATCCATTCCAATAGGTCCGCCAGGCGCAGGGGCCATAAGGATACGGGCCATAGTAGTACGGGTATCCGTAATAGTAGGGCGCCGCCAGCGCGCTGCCAACCAGCGCTCCAGCCACGAAGCCACCGACAACGGGGCCCGGACCTCGCCAGCCCCAGCCGCCGCGCCCCCAGCCTCCCCAGCGCGCCTCTGCGGATCCCGCAGTCGCCAGAGCTGTCGCGCCAAGTGCCGCGATGGCGACGAGAGCAATAACAAACTTTTTCATGGCATTACCTCGACGTGTTCCTCAGCGAAGTCCAGCCGCCCCCTTTGGCCTAGAATTCGCATTTATAGGTGAACGGGCACTGAACGATGCTGCCCGATTGTGGCCATCATTGGGAAACTTCGTGAACCGGGAAACGCAACGAATGGCGCTCACTTACGCGGTCGGCGACATCCACGGCTCGCTCGATAAGATGCAGGCCCTGGTCGCAGCGTGCCGGCGGCACGCCGCGGGCCGCGCCATGCAATTCGTCTTTCTTGGCGATTACATCGACCGCGGCCCGGACTCCGCCGGCGTCGTTCGCGCCATGATGGGCCTGCAGGACGAGTTGCAGGAGCGCCTCATAGCACTGATGGGCAACCACGAAGCCTGGGTGCTGGCGCTGCTCGACGGCCGCGCACCGGCGAGCGGTTGGCTGCTCAACGGTGGGGCGCATACGCTCCTGAGCTATGGCGTGCGCGCCGCTGGCGATCTGCCGCCCGCGCATCTCGAGTGGATGTACTCGCTGCGCTTGAGCTACGACGACGGCCGCCGCTTCTTCGTCCACGCGGGGGTCAATCCGGACAAGGCGCTCGATGCTCAGGACGAGCATGATTTGCTCTGGATCCGCGAGCCGTTCCTGGGCGACGGCCGCGATTACGGCCGGCTCGTCGTGCATGGCCACACGCCGCTCGAAACCGCCACGCCGGAATTGCGCAGCAACCGCCTCAATCTGGATACCGCAGCAGTGTTCGGCGGACCGCTCACGGCTGCGGTGTTCGACGATACGCAAACCGGCCCGCTCGCCTACCTGCAAGCCGCGTGACAAGCTCCGCGTTTGTCGTGCTTCCAGTTTCTGCGACAATCCGCCGCACGTGACCAACCGGCAGCGGCCCGACGGGGCGCCTTCAAACGAGCCTGCCCAGGCGCGTTATTCTTGCGTCGGCGATTCGCCTTGGGGCGCGGGGCGAGGGGGAAAATGATAAAGCGCAAGGCTGTAAGGCCGCAGAGCAAACCGGTTGCGTCGCGGCCGGCGCCGGCCAAGCGCCCGCAGGCGCGTTTCGAGCAAGAGCCCGCCCCGGCGCCGGCGCGAGCCGGCCAAACGCCGTCGCGCTTGCTGGCGATGCGGCTTGCCGCCGAAGTCGTGCGTTTGACGGCGCAGCTTGCGCAATCGCGCGCCAAGGTCAGCGATCTTGAAGCCAAGATCGAGACCGATCCGCTGACGGAATTGTTGAACCGCCGCGGTTTTGAGCGTGAGCTCAAGCGTTCGCTGGCCTACCTCAAGCGTTACGGCGCCAGCGCCGCTTTGCTCTTCATCGATCTCGACCACTTCAAGCCAGTCAACGACCGCCACGGCCACGCTGCCGGCGATGCGGTGCTCAAGGCCGTCGCCGCCACGCTGACCCGCAACGTACGCGCCTCCGACGTCGTCGCCCGCCTCGGCGGCGACGAGTTCGTCGTGCTGCTGTGGAACGTCACCGGCACCGCCGCGGCAGCCAAGGCCGTCGCTTTGGAGAACGCCATCGCGGCCGGGTCGGTGCGCTTCGGCGCTGCCACGCTCGATGTCGATGCCTCGGCCGGCGTAGCGCTGGTCGCCGCGTCCGAAACGCCAGCCGGTCTCGTCGCCCGTGCCGACGCGGCCATGTACGCGCGCAAGCGCGGGAAGAACACTTACGCGCGCAAGCGGCAAAGAGGTGCCGCTTCACCCTCCCCTGCAGGGGGAGGGTCGGCGAGCGAAGCGAGCCGGGGTGGGGTCATGCGGCGCAGCTAAGACGTCCCCGCCCCGATGCCTCGCTGGCGCTCGGCATCGCCTCTCCCCCTGCGGGGGAGGGTGTTTAGCGCTACGCGATAATGTCCGGCGTGAGCTGGTCTTCAATGAAGGTGATGCGATCGCGCAGCTGCAGCTTGCGCTTCTTCAGGCGCTGTACCTGGATGATATCGGCGCCGGGCGATTCCTGCAGCGCCGTAATCGCGGCGTCGAGGTCGCGATGCTCCCGCTGCAGCCGCGCCAGCTGCGCGCGAAGCTCGCGTTCTTCCTCTTTGGTCATTTTGCCTTGGTCGCGCCGTTAAGTTGCGGCTTCGCTGCCTGGCACGCTTTTAGCCGGTTCGGCGGCGCGGATTATCGCGTCTTGGTTCATGCCGGACAAGTCCGGCCGGTGCGGTGCCGCAGGGGAGAGCCCGCGCCGGGCCCTTCCGCGACGCCGTAAACGGAGTATCATACGGCTGTCACAGAGTGACCGAAGGCGTTCCTCATTGGATGAGACACAATTCATAACGCAAGGAGGCAGGCCACATGGCGATTGAATCGCATCTTGCGGAACTCGAACGGCGACACCAGGCCCTGGAGCAGGAAATCTCCGATGCCCTGGCGCATCCATCGACCGACGGCCTCAAGATTGCGGAATTGAAGCGAAAAAAATTGTACGTGAAGGACGAGATCGCGCGGCTCAAGCAGCAAACGCTGGTGCACTGAGCGGCGGAAGCCGCGGCGATAATTCGGGCTGCTTGGTCCCGTGAAAGCGGGGAGGGGTTTTATTCTTTGCTGCAATACGTTTACCGTGCGCTGTTCGAGCCTGGTGACCGCCGCGGCAATATTGTCGTCAGTTTTCCCGACGTGCCCGAGGCAATCACCCAAGGACGCGGCGAGGCCGGCGCGCGGGCCATGGCCGAGGAGGCGCTCGGCCTCGCGCTGCTCAGCTATCGCGAACGCGACAAGCCGCTACCAAAGCCGCGCGCCAGAGGACGCAACTTAGTCGATATCGCGGTGGCGCCGGACGTGGCGGCCAAGCTCGCCGTGCCGGAGGCGTTCGCGGCGTCCGGCCTCAGCAAAAGCGAATTGGCGCGCCGGATCGGCAAGCACGAAAAGGAAGTGCGCCGCATTCTTGATCCGAAACATCCGACCAAATTGCCAGCGCTGACCGCCACCTTGCGCGCGCTTGGCAAGCGGCTGGTGGTCGGAGTGATGGAGGCGAAGGCGGCGTAAGAGCTTTCGCCGGTGAAGCCTTTTATCGATGCGACCATTGAGCAATCAATTCCTGCATGCTTTTAATCAAACCGTCTTCGCCACTTCCCGCAGCTTGAATTTCTGCAGCTTGCCGGTCGACGTCTTGGGAATTTCGGCGAACACCACGTAGCGCGGGCATTTGTAGGCGGCGAGGTTTTGTCGGCACCAGGCGATCAGGTCCTCAGACGTGGCGCTCGTGCCCGGTTTGAGTTCGACGAAGGCGCACGGCGTCTCGCCCCATTTCTCGTCGGGCTTGGCCACCACCGCAACCGCCGCCACCGCCGGGTGCTTGTAGAGGGCATCCTCGACCTCGATCGATGAAATGTTCTCACCGCCGGAGATGATGATGTCCTTGGAGCGGTCCTTGAGCTGGATGTAGCCGTCGGGATGGATGACGCCGAGGTCGCCGGAATGAAACCAGCCGCCGGCAAATTCTTTTTGCGTCGCCGCCCGGTTTTTCAGGTAGCCCTTCATCACCACGTTGCCGCGGAACATCACTTCGCCGAGCGTTTCGCCGTCGCGCGGCACCGGCGCCATGGTTTGCGCATCGCGCACGTCGAGCGCTTCCAGCACCGGATAGGCGACGCCCTGGCGCGCCTTCCTGGCCGCCTGCTCGGAGAGCGGCAGCTTGTCCCATTCGCGATGCCAATCGTTGATCGCGGCCGGGCCGTAGGTTTCGGTGAGGCCGTAGAGATGCGTGACGTTGAAGCCCGCTTCTTTCATGCTGGCGAGCACCGCTTCGGGCGGCGGAGCCGCCGCGGTCATGAACTCGACCCCGTGCGGCAGCGGCTTTTTCTCGTGCGCCGGCGCGTTGAGCAAGGTCGCCATGACGATCGGCGCGCCGCACAGATGCGTGACCTTGCGGCCGGCGATGGCGTCGTACATCGCCGCCGCGCGCACGGCGCGCAGGCAGACGTGGGTACCGGCGACGACCGACAGCGTCCAGGGAAAGCACCAGCCGTTGCAATGAAACATCGGCAGCGTCCACAGATAGACCGGATGCTTGCCCATGCCGCAGGTGATGACGTTGGCGAGCGCGAGCAGATAGGCGCCGCGGTGATGGTAGACCACGCCCTTGGGGTCGCCGGTGGTGCCCGACGTGTAATTGAGCGCGATCGCGTCCCATTCGTCGTCCGGCATCAGCCACGAAAAATCCGGGTCGCCCTCTTGCAAAAAGTCCTCGTATTCGATGGTCCCGACCCGCTCGCCGGCTCCGGAAAACTCCGGATCGTCGTAATCGATGACCAGCGGTTTGGCCTTGCAGCGTGCCAGCGCCCCTTTCACGGCCTGGGAATACTCGCGGTCGGCGATCAGCGCCTTGGCTTCGCCGTGGTCGAGGATGAACGCGATGATCGCGGCATCGAGTCTCGTGTTGATGGTGTTGAGCACGGCGCCGGCCATCGGCACGCCGTAATGGGCTTCGAGCATCGCCGGCGTATTGGCGAGCACGGCCGCCACCGTGTCGCCGCGTTTGATGCCGCGCCGCGCCAGCGCCGAGGCGAGCCGCCGGGCGCGGCCGAAAAACTCCCGATAGGTCCAGGACCGCGCGCCGTGGACGATTGCGGCCTGGTCTGGAAATACCGTGGCGGCGCGGTCTAGAAACGACAGCGGCGTGAGCGGCTGGAAATTCGCCGGATTGCGGTCGAGATCGGTGTCGTAGGGGCTGGTTGGCATCGCGCCGGAGCCTAGCAAAAATAGCGAATGGCGAATAGCGAATGGCGAATAGTGAGTGGGGCAATGAGACACCTTGCCCTATTCGCCACTCGCTATTCGCCATTCGCTACTTCCGAGGACGAGGGTATACTTGACCGGAGCCGAAGTCATGGAAGCCCGTTCGAGCCGCTATCACGAGGTCTATGCGCGCTGGCAGCGCGACCCTATCGGTTTTTGGGACGAGGCGGCGGCGGACATCGCCTGGTTCGAACAGCCGAAAGCGGTGTTCGATCCGAACGCCGGCATTTACGGCCGCTGGTTCGTCGGCGGGGTGTGCAACACCTGCTTCAATGCCGTCGACCGCCACGTCGATGCCGGCCGCGGCGACCAGGCGGCAATCATCTACGACTCGCCGCTCGCCGGACAAAAGCGCACCATCACCTATCATCGCCTGCTCACCGAGACGCAGGTGCTCGCCGGCATGCTGCGCGATCTCGGCGTGCAACAGGGCGACCGCGTCATTCTCTACATGCCGATGGTGCCGGAGGCGGTGATCGGCATGCTGGCCTGCGCGCGCATCGGCGCGGTGCATTCGGTGGTGTTCGGCGGCTTTGCGGCGCGCGAACTGGCGACGCGGATCGACGACGCCAAGCCGAAACTCATCCTGTCGGCGAGTTGCGGGCTCGAGCCGGGCCGCACCGTCGCCTATAAGCCGCTGCTCGACGAGGCCATTGCGCTGGCGCGGCACAAGCCCGCCGCCTGTCTGGTCCTGCAGCGGCCGCAACGCGCGGCAACGCTGATCGAAGGCCGCGACCGCGACTGGGGCAAGATGCGCGACCACGCGCTCGTTCACGCCCGCTCGGCTTACGACTGCGTGCCGCTCGCCGCGACCGATCCGCTCTACATTCTCTACACCTCCGGCACCACCGGCCGGCCGAAAGGCGTGGTGCGCGACAACGGCGGCCACATGGTCGCGCTGCAATGGTCGATGAAATATCTCTACGGCGTCGAGCCGGGCGAAGTGTATTGGGCCGCCTCCGACGTCGGCTGGGTGGTCGGCCACAGCTACATTGTCTACGCGCCGCTGCTGCACGGCTGCACCACGATCCTCTACGAAGGCAAGCCGGTCGGCACGCCGGACGCCGGCGCGTTCTGGCGCGTGATCGCCGAGCACGGCTGCGCGGCGATGTTCACCGCGCCGACCGCGTTCCGCGCCGTCAAGAAGGAAGATCCGAACGGCAAGCTGCTGGCGCAGTACGATTTGCGAAAATTCCGTACGCTGTTTCTGGCCGGCGAGCGCGCCGATCCCGATACCGTGGCGTGGGCGGAAAATCTGCTCCACGTGCCGGTGCTCGATCATTGGTGGCAGACTGAGACCGGCTGGTGCATCGCCGGCAACCCGGTCGGCCTCGGTACGCTGCCGGTCAAATACGGTTCGGCCACCGTGCCGATGCCGGGCTACGACGTGCGCGTGGTCGATGAAGCCGCCCATGAAGTCGCGCCTGGCAAAATGGGCTCGATCGTGGTCAAGCTGCCGCTGCCGCCCGGCGGCCTGCCGACCTTGTGGCAGGCCGACGACCGCTTCCGCGAAAGCTATCTGGCCGAATTTCCTGGCTTCTACAAAACCGCCGACGCCGGTTTCAAGGACGCCGACGGCTACGTCTCCGTCATGGGCCGCACCGACGACATCATCAACGTCGCCGGCCATCGGCTCTCCACCGGCGGCATGGAAGAAGTGCTGGCCGCCCATCCCGACGTCGCCGAATGCGCCGTGCTCGGCATCAAGGACGAGCTCAAGGGCGAAGTGCCGTGCGGCTTCATCGTGCTGAAATCCGGCGTCAACCGGCCGCCCGCCGAAATCGAGAAGGAATGCGTCGCGCTGATCCGCGACAAGATCGGCCCGGTCGCCTCGTTCCGCCTGGTGATCACCGTGGCGCGGCTGCCCAAAACCCGCTCCGGCAAAATCTTGCGCGGCACCATCAAAAAAATCGCCGACAACGAGCCCTGGACCATGCCGGCCACCATCGACGATCCGGCGATATTCGATGAGATTGGGAGTGCGTTGAAATATAAAGGTGCCGGGACGTAGCGTAGGAGCCGTAACCGGCTGAGCGCAGCGAAACGGTATAATGGTATTTTTCAGGTTGTTTTGCCTTCCGATGAGTTTGGATTACCTTTTTCTGGATCCAAGCGCATAATTGATCCGTCAGGCGGCATATCAGCTACTGATCTGCGCAGATTCCATGCGCTTGATTATAGCAGCGGCGCTTATTGTTGACCTCATCCTGAGGTGGCCGCGAAGCGGCCCTCGAAGGA
>JASHSE010000375.1 GCA_030036975.1 Xanthobacteraceae bacterium
GTGATGCATCCGGCCATCCACTGCCGGATCGCTCTGACGAAGGTCGGCCCGCGGCGAAGGTCTTGCCCCTGGCTTGCCCATAACTCGGACGCGAACAAAAAACGCGCCGCGAGAACGATATCGCTTATTCCTCCGCAATTGATGGGAGGGGGCTATGATACGAACGGCACTTATCAGTGAGCCTCATCCTGAGGTGGCCGCGAAGCGGCCCTCGAAGGGCGAGGCCTCAGCGCCTCGGCCTCATCCTTCGAGGCTCGCTTCGCTCGCACCTCAGAGCGTGTGAATATTTGCTGACGATTAGTGTAGCACGCACTGTCGGAATGTGATTCGGTGCGATCACTGATTTGTGGGGAAGGTTTGCGATGACGAGCGATGAACTTTTTGAGGAACTGCCGGCGCAAATGGCGCCGCAAAGCGATGCTGTGGCCGGCGGGGCGCCGCGGCTGCGGGAACCCAAGCGCGATCAGATCGAGCTGCGGGCGGTGGATATCGACAGCCTGGTCGGTCAGGGTCACCCGATCCGGATAATCTGGAGCTATGTGGAAGGCCTCGATCTGAGCGCGCTGGAAGATCGGATCAAGGCCCGTGAGCACAGCCCGGGTCATCCATCGATGGCGCCGCGGCTTCTGTTGGCGCTGTGGCTGTGCGCTACCAGCGATGGCGTTGGCAGCGCACGGGCCTTGGCGCGGCTGTGCGAAAGCCATGACGCGTATCGCTGGCTGTGCGGCGGGGTATCGGTGAACTATCACACGCTGGCGGATTTCCGGGTCGGTTGCGCCGATCTTCTTGACCGGCTGTTGGCTGAGCATGTGGCGGCGCTGGCCAAGGCGGGGCTGATCGATCTCGACACTTTGGCGCAGGACGGGGTGCGGGTGCGGGCCAGCGCTGGGGCGGCGTCGTTCCGCCGCGCGGCGACGTTGGATCGGCATTTGGCGCAGGCGCGCGCGGTGGTCGAAGCGCTCAAACGCGAAGTGGACGGCAATGCGGATGCCAGCAATCGGCGCATCAAGGCGGCGGCGCAACGGGCGGCCCGCGAACGCGCCGAACGGCTGCAGGCGGCACAAGCTGCGCTGGCCGAGATCAGACAGCAGCGCCAACAGCGGCGTGACAACGGCAAAGCAGAGAAGGAGCCGCGCGCCTCGACCACCGATCCGCAGGCGCGGGTGATGAAGATGGCCGACGGCGGCTTCCGCCCGGCCTATAACGTGCAGGTAGCGAGCGCCGCCGGCGAGCAGATCGTGGTTGCCGTCACGGTCACCAACAACGGCTCCGATCGCGGTCTGCTGCGGCCCATGCTGGAACGGCTGCGGGCGCGCCTTGACCGGTTTCCAGGACGCCACCTCGCCGACGGCGGCTTCAACAGCGCCGCCGACCTTGAATGGGCGCATGACCAAGCGATCGAAGTCTATTGTCCGCCGACCCAATCCAAGCATGGCACCGACCCCTGTGCGCCGCGGCGCGGCGATGGCGCCGGCGTGCTGGCTTGGCGAGCCCGCATGGCAAGTGAAGCCGGACAAGCGCAGTATAAGCGCCGCGCGATCTGCGAATGCATTCACGCCCGCTGGCGCAACTGGGACCTGCGCCAATCGACCGTGTGCGGCATCGAAAAAGTCCGCGCTGTCGTGCTCTGGTACGCCCTCGCCAATAACATCATCCAAGGTCATCGCTCGGCAACCGCATAACAGCCGATAAAACCCCTCAATCGAGCGCCGCCCACATCTAACCAGCGCCGCGCTCTGATCGCCACACAAGTGTCGCTCATGGCAAAACCGCAAATACCCGAAAAGCTTCACAGCCTCTCAGGATGAGGTCTATGGGTCAAGCGGCCAAGAGCTTCTGCACTTCGTTGACCAGCTCGCGCAGATGGATCGGCTTCGACAGCACCTTGGCGTGCTTGGGCGCGCTGGAATCGGAGTTGAGCGCCACCGCGGCGAAGCCGGTGATGAACATGATCTTGATGTCGGGGTCGAGCTCGGCGGCGCGGCGCGCCAGCTCGATGCCGTCCATTTCCGGCATCACGATGTCGGTGAGCAGCAATTCGAACGGTTCCTCGCGCAGCCGCTGATAGGCCGACAATCCGTTGTCGTAGGAGCTGACGTCGAAGCCGGCATTCTGCAGCGCCTTGACCAGGAACCGACGCATGTCGAGGTCGTCTTCCGCAAGCAGGATCTTGGGCATAGCTGTCCGAATCCGGCTGCTGCCGGCCCTCTCCCCTTCTTCCCATAAGCCGGACGACGGGTAAACATGAGGTGAAAGAAAGACCAAAGCGACGCAGCTTGGCACCTTGGCAAGCCCAAAGCCTTATGGACAATAGCGGACGGCGCACGCTAGGGAATGCTGGCGCCGCGCAGAGAGACGCAACAGCCCGCTGCCTTCATGTCGGACAGCCACGACGAATTCGATCCCCCGTTCGAGGCCATCGAACCGGCGCAGTGCCGCGGGCCGGTCCTGTTCAATTCGCCGCATAGCGGGCGCGTTTATCCGCGCGCCTTTCTGCTGACCTCCCGGCTCGATCTGCCGACGCTGCGCCGCTCCGAGGATTCCTTCGTCGACGATCTGATCGCGGGCCTGGTGGAGCGCGGCCACCCGATCATGCGCGCGCACTTCCCGCGCTGCTACGTCGATGTCAACCGCGAGCCCTACGAACTCGACCCGCGCATGTTCGAGGGCCGATTGCCGTCATTCGCCAATACCCGCTCGATGCGGGTTGCCGGCGGGCTCGGCACGGTGGCGCGCGTGGTCGGCGACGCCCAGGAAATCTACGACCAGCGCATCGCGGTCGCCGAGGCGCTGCGCCGCATCGACGCGCTGTACAAGCCGTATCATCGCACCTTGCGCCGGGTCTTTATCCGGCTGCAGCGCGAGTTCGGCGCTGCCATCCTGGTCGACTGCCACTCCATGCCTTCGACCACCGGCGGCCGCGACGAGCGACCGCGCGCCGACCTCGTCATCGGCGACCGCTATGGCACGAGCTGCGTCGCGCCGGTGACCGAAACCATCGAGCAGACGCTGCGCGGCTTCGGCTACGTGGTCAGCCGCAACAAGCCCTATGCGGGCGGCTTCATCACCGAGCATTACGGCAACCCGGCGTCGGGCCTGCACGCCGTGCAGCTCGAGATCAATCGCGCGCTCTACATGGATGAACGGCGCTACGAGCGGTCGGCGTCGTTCGACCGGCTTGCCGGCGAACTTGCCATCCTCGCCGACCGGCTCGCCGAAATTCCGCTGGAGGAGCTGCGCCCGTACCGCGCCGCCGCGGAGTGAGTAGGCGCGCGGCGCTCCGCACCGCATAGAAAAAGGGCCGCTCACATTGCTGGAGCGGCCCAAGTCTAGGGAGGAAACGCCCAAGGAGGGCGACGGTAACGGGAGAAGCCTCTCGTTACCGCACTGCAGCAATATACACCGCGACGCACAAAACGCAAGGTTTGCTGACCTATTTCGCGGGCTTTGCACCTGCGAATTGCGCAGGGCTGCCCTTCGGGAGTCTGGACGCTTACCCAACCTTGTTATTATTTTCCTTAGCTTAATCAAAGCTTTATGTCTTTTTGCCGAGCTTAGCGGGACGTCGGCATTCCGCGCGAGCAGCCAAAAACCGCATCACGATCGGCAGTGTCCATAGACATTTCCGCTCGGTTCATTGGCGTTGCCAACTGAGTCGCGGTGCCCGGGGTGGCGCATTGCCCTATCGGCCGCTGTTCGCTACTCGTGCCCCGGGCAAGGCGCTTTATGACGGCGATCGACTTCACAGCGTTCGTGGATGAACTGGCCGCGGTCTCGGGGGAGACCATCCGGCCGTTTTTTCGCAGCGCGCTTTCGGTCGAGAACAAGAGCCGCTCGGGCGGCTTCGATCCCGTCACCGCCGCCGATCGCGCCGCCGAAACCGTGATGCGGGCGCTGATCAAAAAAAACTTCCCGGCCCATGGCGTGATCGGCGAGGAGTTCCCGCCGGACCGGCCGGATGCCGAATACGTTTGGATCCTCGATCCGATCGACGGCACCAAGTCGTTCATTTGCGGCATGCCGGCCTGGGGCACCTTGATCGCGCTGACCCGGCACGGCGAGCCGATCTACGGCATGATGCACCAGCCGTTCACCCACGAGCAGTTTTCCGGCGACGGCGATGGCGCGGGCTATCGCGGTCCGGCCGGCGACCGCGCGCTGCGGACGCGGGCCTGCGCCAACCTTGCCGACGCCATCATGCTCACCACCAGTCCGCTCTTGATGAACGAGGCGGACCGGCATTGTTTTGCCCGCGTCGAACAGGCGGTGCGGCTGTCGCGCTACGGCGGCGATTGCTACGCCTATTGCGTGCTTGCCGCCGGCCATGTCGATCTGATCATCGAAACCGAGCTCAAGCCGCATGACGTGCTGGCGCTCATACCGATCATCGAAGGCGCCGGCGGCATCATGACGACGTGGGAGAACGATCGGCCGCACCATGGCGGACGCATCATCGCCGCCGGCGACACCCGGGTGCATGCGCAGGCGATGGCGTTGTTGCGGGGGTAAACGCGGCGTCTGGTGCGGTAATTCCCTCTTCCGCCGCTCAGATTTTTTGATCGCTTATTTCTGGTCGCTTGCGCCGTCGATCGCAGCGGCTCTCTCTGATCGTGGTTTTTTCTGACCGCCGCTTTGATGACCGCCTAATACGATCCGCTGCCCGGCACGAACGCATCGAACGCGGCCCAGAATTGCGAGCGGTAGCGATCCTGCTCCATCAATAGCTCATGCTTGGCGCCGACTACCACGAGATGCGAGCCGGCGCGCAATTGGCTCGAGAATTCCTCGATCGCCTTGTTCGACACCAATGCGTCGAGGCCGCAGGACACGATCAGGATCGGCTGGCGGATGCGCGAGGCGTAGCCGCGCTCGCGGATCTCGCGCATGGCGCGGAACGCGGCGTCGCACCAGGCGACGGTGGGGCGGCCGAGCGCCAGCGACGGCTCCGCCTCGAGGATCGCGGCATTGCGCGCATAACGGACCGGATCGGACGTCAGATAGTTGCCGGCGAACGGGCGCATCTCCATGATGACGTTTTCGCCGCCGGGCACGTAAGTCGAGCCGAAGCCCGCCAGCCGCAGCACCCGTACGATGGCGCGCGCACTCGCCGTCGAGCCGGCGCCGGCGAGCCCGATCAGCGGCGCGATCAGAACGACCCGGTCGAACCAGCGGTGGCCCCGATAGGCGGCGCGGATCAGCATCGTGGCGCCGGTCGAGTGGCCGATGGCAAACAGTGGCGGCGGACAGTCCGGCAGCACCACCTCGCGCATGAAGGTCTCGAGGTCGATGTCGTATTCGGAAAAGCTGCGCACGTGACCCTTGTGGCGGTCCTTCAATCCGCGGTCGGACAGGCCCTGGCCGCGCCAGTCGAGCGTCGCCACCGCAAACCCGCGGGCGCGCAAGTTGCGCACCGTCTCGAAGTATTTTTCGATCCACTCGCTGCGGCCCTGGAAGATGCAGACCGTGCCGCGGCGGCCGGGCGGCGGCTGCCAGCGCGCGAAGCGCACCGACACGCCGTCGCGCGTCTTCAGGCAGTCCGTGACGAAATTGTCCGGGACTGGGTTGGCGGGAATCGAGATGAGCTTCATCGCGGCAAGCCGACTATCCCCGGCTTATAGCAGCCCGCCACCGCTCCTCAACTGGAACGAGGCGCCGCCCCGGTTTCCGAGTGACCGAGTAATACCGACTCGTGAGATGGTTAGAGGCCTTGCACGGACGCTCGGCGGCTCCCATATGGCTTTTGCGCAGGCTATTTGGCTGCGCACAAGGCCGGGTCCGTTCGGGCCGGCCATCCGCATGTCGCTTCAAAAGGAGGATATGCCATGCGAACTTTCGATCTAGCTCCCCTTTATCGGTCCACCGTCGGCTTTGACCGGCTGTTCTCGTTGCTCGATCAGAGCCTCGAGGGCGGCGCGCCGGGTTACCCGCCCTACAATATCGAGCGGACCGGCGAGAACGCCTATCGCGTCTCGGTCGCGGTTGCCGGCTTCAACGAGCCGGAACTGAGCGTCGAGGCCAAGGAGAACACGCTGACCATCCGCGGCGAAAAGAGCGCCACGGAAGAGGCCAAGCGCGGCGAAGTGCTCTACCAGGGCATCGCGGCGCGGACCTTCGAGCGCGTGTTCCAGCTTGCCGACTTCGTCCTGGTCAAGGGCGCGAGCCTCGAAAACGGGCTCCTGCATGTCGACCTGGTACGCGAGATCCCGGAGGCCAAGAAGCCCCGCGCGATCCCGATCAACGGCAACGGCAAGACCATCGAGCAGAAGCAGGCGGCGTAAGCCGCTTGTCGGACTGCGTGGTACGGAGCGCCCCGGAAATCCGGGGCGCTTTTGATTGAGTCCCTAGCCGCGCTTCAAAGGTCGCGCCTCCGCGCCATCAATCGTTGAGCGGGGCGGGCGCCGGTGATTTGGCCTGGGCAGCAGGCGCCGATGGCGTCGGTTGTGCGGTGATGGGATTGGCGTTGCCGATTGCTTTTTCTGTTTTCCCGCTCCCGGCCGCGGGACCTTTTTCAGACGGCCGCGAGCCTTTTTCCGTATTGTTCGACGCACCGGGCCGTTGCGACGAGGCTAGTCCATCCGGGCGCGGCCTCGGCAGCGGCAGCGATAACTTGCGCGTCGATGCCTTGGCGTGGGTGACGGGCGGCGCCGCAATGGGTGGAGGCAGTTGCGGAGGGGCGCGTTCCTCGGGCCGTTGCAACCCTGGTGGAGCGCCTTCGTACTCGATCGGCGCACCGTACGGCGGGTCCGCATACGGCGCGTCGTATCGCGGCGAGCCGTAGGGCGGCAGCACCACGCCGAGCGAGCCAGAAGCCGCCGGTACGATCCGCGTCACGTCGCGAATGGCGCCAGTGCGCGCGTCGAGCACGACACGCATCAGGATGCCGCGATAATCGGTGGCGCGCAGCACGTAGGTGGTGCCTTCGCGCAGGGGCGGCGCCAGTGGATCGAAACCGGCCGCGCGCACGGTGCGCATGATTTCGAAAGTCGGCACGAAGCCGGTCACGGGTTTTGGCTGCGCCGGCGCGGCGGCTGGCGGGAGCGGCGGAGACTGCGCAGCGGCGCCGGCAACAAGCATCATCGCCACCGAGGCCACCAAGGCCGCGGGCAGCGCGGCGGCCCGCCACACACCAAGCCTGACAGGCATAACCCCTCCCGTTACGCAGGGCCTGCACGCGCCGGCAAGACGCTCAAGCCGCAGAACGTTAAGCGCAATTGAGGCGGCGCTTTGGCGGCCTGCCGAATTATTTGCAGAGGTTCACAAAGCGTTCGATGTCCTCGCCTTGGGTCGCAAACGAGGTGACAAGCCGTGCCAACACTTTGTCGACCGGCAAACGCAGCGTTTCGCTCGACCATGCGTAGTAGCTTGCGCCAGCCGCCTTGAGCTTGGCGTCGAGCGCACGCGGCAGCGCCACAAACACCAGGTTGGCCTCCACCGGGAACAGCGGCGGCAAGCCGATCGCGGCAAGCTTCTCGCCAAGTTCGCTCGCCATCGCGTTGGCGTGGCGCGCCAGATCGACCCAGAGATCGCCGTCGAGGAAAGCGGCGAATTGCGCGGCGAGAAAGCGGTGCTTGGAAAGAAGATGGCCACCGCGCTTGCGCCGTTCGCCAAAAAACGCGGCGCGCGCCGGATCGAAAATCACCACCGCTTCGGCTGCCATGGCACCCCCCTTGGTGGCGCCGAACGACAATGCGTCGATGCCAGCTTGCCAGGTCAGCTGCGCCGGCGTGGCGTTGAGCCGAACGAGCGCGTTGGCAAAGCGCGCGCCGTCCATGTGTACGGCAAGCGACCGGGCGTGAGCGATCTCGCACAAGGCCGCGATTTCCTCGATGCGGTAGATGGTGCCGGCTTCGGTCGCCTCCGTGATCGAGAGTGCCGCGGCGACCATTTGGTGCGGGCTGTGGCCGCCATAGAAGGCGAGCGCGGATTGAAGCGTTTCGGGCGCGATCTTGCCGGCATCGCCCGGCAGGCCGGCGAGCTTGCAACCGCCGCCGAAAAATTCCGGCGCACCGCATTCGTCGGTGGCAATGTGGGACTCCGCATGAGCGAACACGACACCCCAGGGCGGCGCGACCTGCGCCAGCGCCAGCGCATTGGCGGCCGTTCCGGTCGGCACCAGAAAGGCGGCGACGTCGCGCTCAAAAAGGTCGGACAGGCGCCGCTCGACCGCGGCGGTCCAATCGTCGTTGCCATAACCCAACGCGTAGCCGGCATTGGCCCGCACGATGGCGTCAAGGATCGGCTGCGCGACCGGCGCGGTGTTATCGCTGGCGAAGTTCATGGGGATGTCGTCGTCCTGTGCGACGGTAAGCGTAGGCGCACCATTGCAGCCGTGCCAGTCCCGTGATCCACTTGCCAAGTCGGCATGGCACGCGAACGCGCAGGCAAGCGGATCGCGTAGGGGCGAAACGTGGCGGGCGCCGCAAATATCTCGTGCAACCGCTTGTGTTTGTGCCCGGAATTTGCCATGTTCGGCATAGGACAGCATTGTTGTCCCAAATTGCGGCCCGCAAAATCGTGCGACCGGCTCTCCTCGCCCCGCGTTGCCAAGGAGGAGCGGCGAGGCCGGCACGGGTCGGTCGCGGCGGCGTGGGCGTGCCGCCCGGCGAGACGAGCGACGCTCAGCGCGAGCTTGAATAGGGCTTGCCGGCAATACGTGTGGATCGCCCGCTGCACCGAATGCGCCGATGCTTCATCCGCGCAGGTCGGCGCGGAACGGCGGATGTGCGAGGACGACGATGAGCGCGTCAGGGTTCGGACTGTTTGATCCGGCGCTGGAGAAAGACTCCTGCGGAGTCGGATTCATTGCCGACATCAAGGGCCGCAAGTCGCACAAGATCGTCGAAGACTCGCTGACGATCCTGCTCAATCTCGAGCATCGCGGCGCGGTCGGCGCCGATCCGCGCGCCGGCGACGGCGCCGGCATTCTGGTGCAGACGCCGCACAAGTTCTTTGCCAAACAAGCCGCCGCGCTCGGCTTCGACCTGCCGCCGCCCGGCCATTACGCGGTCGGCGCATTGTTTCTGCCGCGCGAAAAGCCATGGCGGCAGGAGATCATGGACGCCTACGCGGCGTTCGCGGCGCGCGACGGCATGAAAATTCTCGGCTGGCGCGACGTGCCGACCGACAATTCGACGCTCGGCGAATCGGTCAAGCCGACCGAGCCGGTGCAAAAACAGGTCTTCATCGCGCGCAATCCGCACGTAAAGACCGAGGAGGAATTCGAGCGCCGGCTCTACATCCTGCGCAAGACCATCTCCAGCGCGACCTACAACAAGCGCGAACGGCGCACCTCGAATTATTATCCGGTGTCGGTGTCGTGCCGCACCGTGATCTATAAGGGCATGTTCCTTGCCGATCAGCTCTGCACCTATTACCCCGACCTGCACGATCCGGACTTCGAGAGCGCGTTGGCACTCATTCACCAACGGTTTTCCACCAACACGTTTCCGACCTGGTCGTTGGCGCATCCGTACCGCATGATCGCCCATAACGGCGAAATCAATACGCTGCGCGGCAACAACAACTGGATGGCGGCGCGGCAGGCCTCGGTGTCGTCGCCGAAATTCGGCGCCGACATTTCGAAGCTGTGGCCGATCTCCTACGAAGGCCAGTCCGACACCGCCTGCTTCGACAACGCGCTCGAATTCCTCACCATGGGCGGCTATTCGTTGGCGCACGCGGTGATGATGATGATTCCCGAAGCATGGGCAGGCAATCCGCTCATGAACGAGGAACGCCGCGCGTTCTACGAATACAATGCCGCGCTGATGGAGCCGTGGGACGGGCCGGCTTCCATCGCCTTCACCAACGGCCGCCAGATCGGCGCCACGCTCGACCGCAACGGCCTGCGTCCGGCGCGCTACATCGTCACCCGCGACGACCGCATCATCATGGCGTCGGAAGTCGGCGTGCTGCCGGTGCCGGAAGCCGACATCGTCACCAAGTGGCGCCTGCAGCCGGGCAAGATGCTGCTGGTCGATCTCGAAGAAGGCCGGCTCATTCCCGACGACGAGCTCAAGGCGACGCTGGCAAAGAGCCATCCGTATCGCGAGTGGCTCGACCGCACCCAGATGGTGCTTGAAGATCTGCCTTCGGTCGCCGAAGCCGCGCCGATCTCCAACCTGTCGCTGCTCGATCGCCAGCAGGCCTTCGGCTACACCCAGGAAGACCTGAAAATCCTGATGACGCCGATGGCGACGACCGGCGAGGAAGCAGTCGGCTCCATGGGCAACGACACGCCGATCTCGGCGCTGTCGGACCGGCCGAAGCTCTTGTTCACGTACTTCAAGCAAAACTTCGCCCAGGTCACCAATCCGCCGATCGATCCGATCCGCGAAGAGCTGGTCATGAGCCTGGTGTCGATCATCGGGCCGCGGCCGAACCTGTTCGATCTCGAAGGCATGTCGCGGCTCAAGCGCCTCGAAGTGCGCCAGCCGATCCTGACCAATGTCGATCTGGAAAAGATCCGTGCCATCTCCGAGATGGACGATCATTTCAAGTCGCTCACGCTCGACGCCACCTGGCCGGCGGCGGCGGGCGCGACGGGCTTGGAGCACGCGGTGGGCGGTTTGTGCCGGCAGGCCGAAGGCGCGGTGCGCGACGGCATCAATATCGTTATCCTGTCGGACCGCCGTGCCGGCGCCGACCGTATCGCCATTCCGTCGCTGCTCGCTTGCGCGGCCGTGCACCATCACCTGATCCGCGAAGGCTTGCGGACCTCGGTCGGCATCGTGGTGGAATCGGCAGAGCCACGCGAAGTGCACCATTTCTGCTGCCTCGCCGGCTACGGCGCCGAGGCGATCAACCCGTATCTGGCGTTCGAGACGCTCCTTGGCATGAAGCGCGAACTGCCGCAAAGGCTCGACGATAAGGAAGTCATCAAGCGCTACATCAAATCGATCGACAAGGGACTGCTCAAGGTGATGTCGAAGATGGGCATCTCAACCTATCAGTCCTATTGCGGCGCGCAGATTTTTGACGCCGTCGGCTTGAGGTCGGATTTCGTCGCCAAATATTTCACCGGCACCGCCACCCGCATCGAGGGCGTCGGGCTTGCCGAGATCGCCGAAGAGGCTGTGCGCCGGCATTGCGATGCGTTTTCCGACGCCCCGATCTATCGCGCCATGCTCGACGTCGGCGGCGAATATGCCTTCCGGGTGCGCGGCGAGGAGCACGTTTGGAACGCGGCGACGGTTTCGGCGTTGCAGCACGCAGTGCGCGGCAATTCGTACGAAAAGTATCGGCACTACGCCAAGCTCATCAACGAGCAGTCCGAGCATCTGTTCACCATCCGCGGCCTGTTCCGCATCAGGTCGGCGGAGGAGGATGGCCGCGCGCCGGTGCCGCTCGAGGAGGTCGAGCCGGCCAAGGACATCGTCAAGCGTTTCTCGACCGGCGCCATGTCGTTCGGCTCGATCTCGCGCGAGGCTCACACCACGCTCGCCATCGCCATGAACCGCATCGGCGGCAAATCGAATACCGGCGAGGGCGGCGAGGAAGCCGACCGCTTCAAGCCGCTGCCGAACGGCGATTCGATGCGTTCGGCGATCAAGCAGGTGGCATCGGGCCGCTTCGGCGTCACCGCCGAGTATCTCGTCAACGCGGACATGATGCAGATCAAGATCGCGCAGGGCGCCAAGCCCGGCGAAGGCGGCCAATTGCCGGGCCACAAGGTCGATAAGATTATCGCCAAGGTGCGGCACTCGACTCCCGGCGTCGGTCTGATCTCGCCGCCGCCGCACCACGACATCTATTCGATCGAGGATTTGGCGCAGCTCATCTTCGACTTGAAGAACGTCAATCCGGGCGGCGACGTTTCGGTCAAGCTCGTCTCCGAAGTCGGCGTCGGCACCGTGGCGGCTGGCGTATCGAAGGCGCGCTCCGATCACGTCACCATAGCCGGCTACGAGGGCGGCACGGGCGCTTCGCCGCTGACCTCGATCAAGCATGCCGGCTCGCCCTGGGAGATCGGGCTTGCGGAAACGCACCAGACGCTGGTCGCCAACCGGTTGCGCGGCCGCATCGCCGTGCAGGTCGACGGCGGCATCCGCACCGGCCGCGACGTGGTGATTGGCGCATTGCTCGGCGCCGACGAGTTCGGCTGCGCCACCGCGCCGCTGATTGCCGCCGGCTGCATCATGATGCGCAAATGCCATCTCAATACTTGCCCGGTCGGCGTCGCCACCCAGGACCCGGTGCTGCGCAAGCGCTTCAAGGGCCAGCCCGAGCACGTCATCAACTATTTCTTCTTCGTCGCCGAAGAGGTGCGCGAGCTGATGGCGGCGATGGGCTACCGCACCTTCGACGCGATGATCGGGCAGATGCAGATGCTCGACCGGGTGAAGCTAATCGCCCATGCCAAGGCGAACGGGCTCGATTTCTCGAAACTGTTCACCAAGCCGGAGGTGCCCGAAAGCGTCGCGATCTACAATTGCGAGCGGCAGGACCACAAGATCCACCGCATCGTCGACCGCGCGCTGATCGCACAGTCGCGGGCGGCGCTGGAGCGCCGCACGCCGGTGCGCATCACGCTGCCGATCAAGAACACCGACCGCACCACCGGCGCGATGCTGTCGGGCGAGATCGCCAAGCGCTACGGCCATGACGGCCTACCCGACGATACTATCGTGGCCCAATTCACCGGCACCGCCGGGCAGAGTTTTGGCGCCTTTCTCGCGCGCGGCGTCACCTTCGACCTTATCGGCGACGCCAACGACTATGTCGGCAAGGGCTTGTCCGGCGGCCGCCTCATCGTGCGTCCGCCGGCCGATGCCGGCATCGTTCCGGAGCAATCCATCGTCGTCGGCAACACCGTGCTGTACGGTGCCATCGAGGGCGAATGCTATTTCCGCGGCGTTGCGGGCGAGCGCTTCGCGGTGCGCAATTCCGGCGCCATCGCGGTGATCGAGGGCGCCGGCGACCATTGCTGCGAATACATGACCGGCGGCGTCGTGGTGGTGCTCGGCCGCACCGGTCGCAACTTCGCCGCCGGCATGTCGGGCGGCGTCGCCTATGTGCTCGACGAGGACGGCACTTTCGCATCTCGCTGCAATCTCGCCATGGTCGAACTCGAGCCGATGCCCGGCGAGGAGGACGTCAACTCGCGCATCTTCCATCATTCGCACGATCTCGAAGCGCATGGCCGGGTCGACGTGATGGGCGACTTGAGCACGTTCGACGCGCAGCGCCTGCACCATCTGATCGCGCGCCATGCCCACTTTACCGGGTCCACCATCGCGGCCAAAATCCTGGCCGGCTGGGGCGCCTGGTATCCGAAATTCCGCAAGGTCATGCCGGTCGAATATCGCCGCGCTCTCAACGAACTGAAGGCCGCTGCCATCGCGGCAGAGTAGAGCAGCGCGTGGGCAAGATTACCGGGTTTCTCGAATACGAACGCGAGGACCGCGATTACGAGCCGGTCGCCGAGCGCGTGCGCCATTGGCGCGAGTTCGTCCGGCCGATGGCCGAGCAGGATTACGTCACCCAGGCAGCGCGCTGCATGAATTGCGGCGTGCCCTATTGCATGGGCACCGGTGGACTCGCGCCCGGCACGCCGGGCTGTCCGGTCAACAACCAGATCCCGGACTGGAACGACCTCGTCTACAACGGCGACTGGGACGAGGCCGCGCGCAACCTGCATTCGACCAACAATTTTCCCGAGGTCACCGGAAGAATCTGCCCGGCGCCGTGCGAGGCCTCGTGCACGCTCAACATCGACGAGAACCC
>JASHSE010000376.1 GCA_030036975.1 Xanthobacteraceae bacterium
TGGAGAGTCGTCTTGATCGCCTCGATGCCGCGAACCGACCGGTTTGCGGTGCAGGCTGGAATCTTGAGGCCAAGGCCTTGGGTTCGAGCCCGATGGATCGATTGAGCGAGAGGACAGAATGGCGCAGACGTTTATCGGTCGGAAGCGCGTAAGAAAGTTTTTCGGAAAAATCGAGGAAGTCGCGGAGATGCCGAACCTCATTGAGGTTCAGAAGGCGTCCTACGACCAATTCCTCCTGGTGAAGGAGCCGCAGGGCGGCCGGCCCAACGAGGGCCTGCAGGCCGTGTTCAAGTCGGTGTTCCCGATCTCCGACTTCTCCTCCACCTCGATGCTCGAATTCGTCAAATACGAATTCGAAGCGCCGAAATACGACGTCGATGAGTGCCGCCAGCGCGGCATGACTTACGCGGCGCCGCTCAAGGTGACGCTGCGCCTGATCGTGTTCGATATCGACGAGGAGACCGGCGCCAAATCGGTCAAGGACATCAAGGAGCAGGATGTCTACATGGGCGACATCCCGCTCATGACCAATAACGGCACCTTCATCGTCAACGGCACCGAGCGGGTGATCGTCTCGCAGATGCATCGCTCGCCCGGCGTGTTCTTCGATCACGACAAGGGCAAGACCCATTCCTCGGGCAAGCTCTTGTTCGCCGCCCGCATCATTCCGTATCGCGGCTCCTGGCTCGACATCGAGTTCGACGCCAAGGACATCGTCTATGCGCGCATCGACCGGCGCCGCAAGATTCCGGTCACGTCGCTGCTCTACGCGCTCGGCATGGACGGCGAGGAGATCCTCAACACCTTCTACAAGCAGGTGCTCCACAAGCGCACCAGGGACGGCTGGCGCGTGCCGTTCGACGCCAACCGGCTGCGCGGCTACAAGGCCGTCAACGATCTGGTCGATGCCGACTCAGGCAAGGTCGTGCTCGAGGCCGGCAAGAAGCTCACCGTGCGCCAGGCGCGCCAGCTCGCCGAGAAGGGGCTCAAGGCGCTCCGCCTCACCGACGAGGAGCTGCTCGGCCATTACCTCGCCGAAGATCTCGTCAACCCGAAGACCGGCGAGATCTACGCCGAGGCCGGCGAGGAAATCACCGAGAAGAACCTGAAAGTCCTCAACGAGCAGGGCTACAAGGAGCTGCCGCTCCTCGACATCGATCACGTCAATGTCGGCGCCTACATCCGCAACACGCTGGCGGTCGACAAGAACATCACGCGCGAGGACGCGCTGTTCGACATCTACCGCGTCATGCGGCCGGGCGAACCGCCGACCATCGACACCGCCCAGTCGATGTTCCACTCGCTGTTCTTCGATTCGGAGCGTTACGATCTCTCCGCGGTCGGCCGCGTCAAGATGAACATGCGGCTCGACCTCGATGCGCCCGACACCATGCGCATCCTGCGCAAGGAAGACGTCATCGCGGTGATCCGCACGCTGCTCGATCTGCGCGACGGCAAGGGCGAGATCGACGACATCGACCATCTGGGCAATCGCCGGGTGCGCTCGGTCGGCGAGCTGATGGAGAACCAGTATCGCATCGGTCTTCTGCGCATGGAACGCGCCATCAAGGAGCGCATGTCGTCGGTCGATATCGACACCGTCATGCCGCAGGACCTGATCAACGCCAAGCCGGCGGCGGCCGCGGTGCGCGAGTTCTTCGGCTCCTCGCAGCTCTCGCAGTTCATGGACCAGACCAACCCGCTGTCGGAGATCACCCACAAGCGGCGGCTCTCCGCGCTCGGTCCGGGCGGGCTGACGCGCGAGCGCGCCGGCTTCGAGGTGCGCGACGTGCACCCGACCCATTACGGCCGCATCTGCCCGATCGAGACGCCGGAAGGTCCGAACATCGGCCTGATCAACTCGCTCGCCACCTACGCGCGGGTCAACAAGTACGGCTTCGTCGAGACGCCGTACCGCAAGGTCAAGGACGGCCGCGTCACCGACGAGGTGGTCTACCTCTCGGCGATGGAGGAGGGCCGCTACACCGTGGCGCAGGCCAATTCGGCCATCGACGCCAAGGGCCGCTTCACCGACGATCTGGTCGTGGTGCGCCATGCCGGCGACGTCCAGCTCATTCCGCCCGACCGGGTGGATTTCATGGACGTGTCGCCGAAGCAGCTGGTTTCGGTGGCCGCGGCCCTCATTCCGTTCCTGGAGAACGACGACGCCAACCGCGCGCTGATGGGTTCCAACATGCAGCGCCAGGCGGTGCCGCTCGTCCGCGCCGAGGCGCCGTTCGTCGGCACCGGCATGGAAGGCGTGGTGGCGCGCGATTCCGGCGCCGCCATCGCGGCGCGCCGCACCGGCATAGTCGACCAGGTCGACTCCACGCGCATCGTCATTCGCGCCACCGACGAAGCCGATCCGACCAAGCCGGGCGTCGACATCTACCGGCTGCAGAAGTTCCAGCGCTCGAACCAGAACACCTGCATCAACCAGCGCCCGCTGGTGAAGGTCGGCGACCAGGTCAATAAGGGCGACATCATCGCCGACGGTCCATCGACCGATCTCGGCGAGCTGGCGCTTGGCCGCAACGTGCTGGTCGCGTTCATGCCGTGGAACGGCTACAACTTCGAGGATTCGATCCTGCTCTCCGAGCGGATCGTCAAGGACGACGTCTTCACCTCGATCCACATCGAGGAATTCGAGGTGATGGCG
>JASHSE010000377.1 GCA_030036975.1 Xanthobacteraceae bacterium
CATGGAATACGCCGAGAAGATCGATCCGCTCGACGAGGTGATCGAGGACAAGGGCGTGCGCATCCTGGTCGATCCCAAGGCGGTGATGTTCCTGCTCGGCACCGAGATGGACTACAGAATCGAAAAGCTCTCGGCGCAGTTCGTGTTCAACAATCCGAACCAGACCGCGGCCTGCGGCTGCGGCGAGTCGGTGCAACTCGAGCCGGCGGCGGGCCATGACTAAGATGGAGGGCGACGCGATGGATCCGATCCTGATCAAACGGTATCCCGGCCGTCGGCTTTATAACACCGCCGATCTCGACTACGTCACGTTCGAGGATTTGTCGAAGATGGTTCTGGCGCAGCGGCGTTTCATCGTGCGCGACGCGACGACAGGCAACGATATTACCGCCGAAATTCTACAACAGCTCCAGTAGACTAAGACGTCGCTGCCGAATGACGCAACGCGTGCGGCCCGCGCGCGCGAAGGGTCAGGCGACCTTCGCCGCCGATGCGCTTTGGCTGTCGGCGGGCCGCGCCGCCTCCGCATCGGTCTCGCAAATCACGCGGTTGCGGCCATTGCGCTTGGCCGCGTAGAGGCACTTGTCGGCACGCTCGACGAGCGATTGCGGCGTGTCGGCATCGCGCAGCAAGGCGACGCCGACCGACAGCGTCACCCGGCCGAGCCGCTCGCCGCTGGAGCGCTTTATCAATTCCTTGGCCATCACGGCGCGGCGGATCTGATCGGCGGCCGCGATTGCCGAGCGCAGCAGCCTCTTCGGCAGAGCAATGACGAATTCCTCGCCGCCATAGCGCGCCGCGATGTGCTCGTTGTTGACGTTCTGCTTCATCGCCTGCGCGACCAGCCGCAAGACCTGGTCGCCGGTCTGGTGGCCGAATTTGTCGTTGAACAGCTTGAAATAATCGACGTCGGCCATCAATAACGACAGCGGCTCGTTTTTTTCCTTGGCCTCGGCGATCGCTTTGACCAGTGCGTTGTCGAACAGCTTGCGGTTGGCCAGCCCGGTCAGCGCATCGGTCTGGCTTTCAGTGCGGACCACGGCCAGATTTTGCTGCAGCTGCTCGATTTCCTGTTTGGACGTCGAGAGGCTCGCTTCGAGCTTGCGGTTGTGGACCTCCATCTCGCGGGTGCCTTCGATCAGCCGCTCGATGACCGCGCGCAGCGTGTCGCGGTCGCCGGTGGCGGCGAGCTTGGCGGAGGCGTCGGCCAGACTTTCCGAGTAGCTGGTGGTCGAGCCGGACGCGGCGTCGATCATCGCCAGCACCTGCTTGATCTCGTCGAGCACGCGCGAGCCGACCGTATCGACGCTGTCGCTGACGCGGGTGGTGGCGATGTGGGTGTCGTAAATCTGCTCGAGATCGGCTTCGGCGAGCGCGTGCTTATGCTCGAGCGCCTGGTTGACCGCACGGTTAAGCGCCGGATTGTAGCCGGTCGCATAATGGTACCAGATCGCGAAATTGCGCGGCGTGGCCGGCTCTGCCAGAGCGCGAATTTGATTAAGCGCAATTTCCGCGAATGCGAGGGTTCGCGCGTGCTCGTCGCGGGGCACGGTCATCGCAAGCGTCTCCGGGCGCGTGAGGCGATAGTCGCCGCCGCGACGGGGCGTCGCGGTCAAGCGCCGACCCTAGGAGATAGCCGTGAACGAGCGGTAAATGGTTGTGAGCCGGCGCGAGGCGCAACCGGCTTCCCGTGGTCAGGCCTTCACCGGCACCGGCCGCAGCAGGAACGCCGGCAAGTGCGCGGCATCGCCGTCATCGTTGCGGCTGCGCGCCGGCGGCTGCGGCGCGCGCCGGGTTCTCGCCTCTTCGATCCGCGTAACCGAATTCGCCGGCCGCTGCGGCTGGCGGGCACCGCCGCCATGAGCGCGATGGCCCTGCGAACGGCGCTCGCCGTGACGGCGGCCGCCGTTCGAGCGGGGCGCCGCTGCGCCTGATTCGGAGGCGGTGCCTGCCCCATCCGGGGCGTCCATATAGGGAATGGTGCGGCCGATCAGCTTTTCGATCGCGGCTACCGCCTTGGCGTCGTTCGAGCCGCATACCAGCGTGATCGCGGTGCCGCTCCGCCCCGCGCGGCCGGTGCGGCCGATGCGGTGCACGTAATCGTCGGCGTGGAACGGCACATCGAAATTATAGATGTGGCTCACGTCGACGATATCGAGGCCGCGGGCGGCAACGTCGGAAGCGACCAGCAGGGTCACTTCGCCCTTGCGGAATTGATCGAGCGCCGCCATGCGCGCCGGCTGGTCCATGTCGCCGTGCAGCGCCTGCACCGAAAAGTCGTGGCGCTTGAGCGAGCGGTAAAGCGTCGCCACGTCGCGCTTGCGGTTGCAGAAGATGATGGCGTTCTTCAAGCCTTCGGCGGCGTGGATCAGGCGACGCAGCGTGTCGCGCTTGTCGAAATCCTCGCGGCCGGATTTGACCAGGAACTGCGCGGTGGTGGCGAGCGTGGTGGCGGGGCGGGCAACCTCGACGCGGACCGGATTGTGCAGGAATTGCTCGGTGATGCGCTGGATTTCCGGCGGCATGGTTGCGGTGAAGAACAGCGTCTGGCGGGTGAAGGGAACGAGCTTGCAGATGCGCTCGATATCGGGAATGAAGCCCATGTCGAGCATGCGGTCGGCTTCGTCGATGACCAAAAGCTCGACGCCGGTGAGCAGAAGCCGGCCGCGCTCGAAATGGTCGAGCAGCCGGCCGGGCGTGGCGATCAGCACGTCGACGCCGCGCGTGAGCTTGAAATCCTGATCGCCGAACGAAACGCCGCCGATCAGAAGCGCGACGGTGAGCTTGTGGTTGGCGCCATATTTGGCGAAGCTCTCCTCGACCTGCGCGGCGAGCTCGCGGGTCGGTTCGAGAATAAGCGTGCGCGGCATGCGGGCGCGGGCGCGGCCCTTTTCCAGAAGCGTCAGCATCGGCAAAGTGAACGCTGCGGTCTTGCCGGTGCCGGTCTGGGCGATGCCAAGGACGTCGCGGTGCGCGAGAACGTGGGGGATCGCCTGGTCTTGAATGGGAGTGGGTTCTTTGTAGCCAGTCGCCGCAACGGCAGCGAGAACTTTTTCGGACAAGCCGAGATGGGAGAAGGACATAAACCCTCGTGTGGGCACCGCCGAGCGGTGCAAAATTTCAACAATGACCGGAAGAAACGCGCCGGGCGGCCGAATCTGCCTAGCCTTCGGTTGCCCGCAACATATGGTCAAATCGCCGAAAGTCAACGGCAACAGGCTTGCCGCAGCGCACTAAGTTAAACAGATTCCTTCACTTTCTGCTGATGGAGCCATCGTCATGCCCGCTTCCGCCGACCCTGTGCCCATTGTGCTCGTTCCGGGGCTGAACTGCTCGGCCCGTCTGTACGCCGACCAGATACCGGCGCTCTGGCAGTTTGGCCCGGTGATAATCGCCGATCATCGTCGCGACGACAGCATGGCGGCCGTCGCCCGCCGCGTTCTTGCCGCCGCGCCGCCGCGGTTTGCGCTCGCCGGCTTGTCCATGGGCGGCTACATCGCCTTCGAAATTCTGCGGCAGGCGGCCGGCCGCGTCGCGAAGCTGGCGCTTCTCGACACCGGAGCCGGCGCCGAACTGCCGGAGCGCACCGCGCAGCGTAAACCGCTGATCCAATTGGCGCAGCAGGGCCGCTTCGCGGAAATCACCGACAATCAGTTTCCGCTCTTGGTGTATCGCCGGCGCCATGGCGACGCGGCGCTCAA
>JASHSE010000378.1 GCA_030036975.1 Xanthobacteraceae bacterium
ACCGTCGCCGCCGATCACCTTACCCATCGTCAGTTTGGTTTGCGCCTGCGCGCCCGCGGCAAAGCAAACGGCCGACGCGAGTATTGCAGCGGCGACAAGGGCGAGTGGGCGCGGGCGCATTGGCATGATTTCCTCCTTCGCGGATGACGCGTCGTGGATTTTATTGGCAGTGCAGGCAATCGCGCCGCTATGGCAGGGGCGTGAAATTACACGATGCCGGCGATGTTAGCACAAGCGCGATTTTGCCGAGCGCCGGCCGAGACCGGCGGCGGCCCGGCGCCGAGTGACTCTTCGTCGCATCGCCGCGTGCCGCAGCCGGGCGCCGCGAAGCCGTTCTTCACCATCGGGCACTCGACCCGTCCGCTTGCCGAATTCGTGGCGCTGCTGCGCGAGGCGCAGGTTTCGCTGGTGGCCGACGTGCGGCTGTTGCCGCGCTCGCGCACCAATCCGCAATACAACCAGGACGCGCTGCCGCGCGAGCTTGCCGGCTATCAGATCGGCTACCGGCACATCGCCGCGCTCGGCGGCCGCCGCGGCAAGAGCGCCGAGGTGCCGCCTTGCGTCAACGCGTTCTGGCAGAACGCAAGCTTCCACAACTTCGCCGACTACGCGATGGGCGGGCCGTTTGCGGCGGCGCTCGCGCAGCTGCGCGAGCTCGGCCATGCTCGTGCGTGCGCCATCATGTGCGCGGAAGCGGTGTGGTGGCGCTGCCACCGCCGCATCATCGCCGATTACTTGTTGGCGGCCGGCGAGACGGTGCTGCACATCATGGGCCCCGGACACATCGTGCCGGCGCAGGTGACTGATGCGGCGCGGCGCGACGAATCGGGGTCGTTGATCTATCCGGCGGCGCAGAATGCCTTCCGATTTTAGCTCGAGGCGGTTGCGCGAGCACCACGCGCTCCTTCTGCCCGGCGCAGGGGCGCAGGGGGTGAAGCAATCGACAATAGCTACTTCAGCCTCCTGGTCAGCTCCGTCTTCTCGTGCAGCGTGTCGCGCACGTAGATCAGATTGACCGCAGCGAAGATCACGACCGCAATCGGTGCGGCGAAGATGATGGCGATGCTGCCGAACAAATAGGTGATGCCGACGATGCCGAGCAGCATCACCGCCGGCGGGATCGCCACCATGCGGCGCTGGATGAGCGGCGCGACCAAGTTTCCCTCGATCTGATGGATGAGGAGATAGGCCAGCAGCGTCCACAGCGCGGTTTCGGGACTCTTGGTCAGCGCCACGAGAACGGCCGGAATGCCGGCCAGGAGCGGTCCGAGATAAGGAATGAATTCGCCGATGCCGGCAATCAGCCCGAGCGCGAGCGGCGACGGCACGCCGATGATCCAGACCGCGAAAGTCGTCAGCAGGCCGATCACGAACATTTCGATGAGCTGGCCCAACAGCCAAAGCCGCAAGGCTTCGCCGACGCCGTCGAAAATTTCCGCTGCGCGGGCGTGCTGGCGCGGCGGAAACAGCCAGATAAATCCGGTCCGGTAGAGGTGCGGCTGCGCCGCCATATAGGCCCCGCTGATCAGCATGATGATGAGGGCCTCGATGAAGGTCGTGCCGGTCTTGACGACGCCGGGCAGCACGTCGGCCACCGACAGATTGCCGCTCGACAGGTGCTGGAGCAGGAAGCGGCCCGTGGCGGTGCCCTGCAGGCTCTTTTCGATGCCGGCGCTGGCGGACGCGGTGCGCGCCATCACGTCCTGGAACTGCGACGAGAGGTGGCTGCCGAACAGGTACGCGGTGCCGACGATGACAGCCAGGATGATGAGGCCGGACAGGGTCAGGGCAGCCCATTCCGGAAGCCGCAGCCAGCGCATCAGCGGCTGCGCGCCCAGATGCAGCAGCATGGCCAGAATGATGGCGCCGAACGCCATCAGCACGACGCCGAACAGATACCAGATGAGAACCGGGGTGACCGCGACCGCGATGACGATCAGCACCCGTTTGAAAAAATCGAACAAATTGGTCGTCATGACTGTCCGCGGCGGTTGGCCGGGCGGTTTGCGCAAGCTGCCGCAAGGACAATCTGCGGCGCGTGGTTTCGGTTCCGGCGGGGGCCGGTTGACCCGACAGACGCGGCGATGCGGTGGCCGTATCGAACGCGAAGGCCAGGCCCCTGCGCGCTTTGGTCGAATTCACCTCAGCGGCGGGATGGCCTAAGTTGCGGGCGGTTCATTCGGCAGGGGGCGCCCGGCGCGTCGCAGGGCCTCGGCGAAATTGGCAGGCCGGTCATGGAGGGGTCTTCGCTCACGGCCGCGCATGTGCGGCGCGGAGCGTTGTTTCTGGTCAATATCGGCGTGCCGCTGGTCGTCGGCGCCTGGCGCGACGAGCCGGTGGCGGCGCTGCTCGGCGCCGTGGTCGGCATGCTGCTCGCCTTTGCCGACAATGACGGCGGCCTGGCGAGCCGGCTGCGGCTCCTTGTGGTCGATGCCGGCGTGCTGGCGGCGGGCGGCATCGTCGGCTGGCTGTGCCGCGACTCGGCGGCAGCGCTCTGGGCGGTGTTCGTCGCCATCACGCTGTCGGTCGGCATGGCGGCGCGCAGCGGCCGCGAGCCGTTGCTCGCCGGCCGCCACGGCGCCATGGCGTTCACCGTCGCCGCCACCATTCCGGATTTCCAAACCTATCAGGTCTGGTATCTGCTCGGCGCTCTGGCGCTCAACGCCGTGTCGCGCACCGTCGATCACCTGCTCGCCGGACCGTGCCCGATGCAGCCGGCCGCGCGCCTGCAGGTCCCAGCCGAACAGTCGGGCTGGCTCCGCTTCGCGCTGGCGTTTTCCGGCGCCGCGGTCGTGGCGTTGTGGATCGGCAAGACGCTCGATCCCATCCACACCATCTGGGTGGTCGTCACCACGCTCGTCGTCATGCAGCCGGACGCGCGGGCGAGCTATCGCCGCATCGTCGAGCGCGTCGCCGGCACCTTCCTCGGCATCTTCGGCGCCTGGGTCATCACCATGGTGTTTCACTCGGCGGTCGTGATCTGCGTCATCATCGTGCTGATCGCGCCGCTTATTCCGCATCATCTCGCGCAGCGCTATTGGCTGCACACCGCGCTGATCGCGCTGATGGTGCTGCTCGCCTACGACCTGACGGTGCTTAGCGCGCGCGGTATCGCCGGCCTGCTCACCGAACGCCTGGAGGACATTTTGCTTGGCTGTGCCATCGCGCTGGTCGGCACCGCCGTGGCCTTCCCGCGCGAAGCCGTGCTCGGCTTCGAACATCTGGTCGGCGATTTGCCGCCGGAGGAATGAAAGCGCCGCGTTACGTCAGCGCCGCTTGTTGTTCACCTTATCCTGAGGCGGCTGCGCGCAGCGCGGCCCGCGAAGGATGCAGGCCGAGGCGCGCCGACACGATCTATCACGCGGCGCGATATCCGTCGGCGCTGACATTGCCGGTGATGGAGGGGGCGTAGCGCGCTTGCAGGGCCGTAGCCCGCATGAGCGAAGCGATATGCGGGATTAGGCTGCCGCCGGTCAGCTCCCGGATA
>JASHSE010000379.1 GCA_030036975.1 Xanthobacteraceae bacterium
TGCTGCCGCCAGGGACAGAGCAATGTCAGCATCAAACAGGACGTTATTACCGACGCCTTCGCCCTGCATAAAGAACGCTCCGATCAGGGAGGCCGTCACGACATAGATCACGCATAGAACGACGTACTTGTCGCGCCATGCAAGCACGAATAGCCAGCCTGTGACTAGAAGCGGCAAAAAACCGCAATACAGCCAACTGCGCAACGCCCATGCACCCCATAAATACCCCAGGTCTGAACTTTGCAAAGCAAAAATATAGCGCCGCGCCGAGTTCAGGTGCGATAGCAAGTCGGTGCCGAAAGTTAATCGAAAGGCGATAAGGCCGCAGATCAAAAAGATGAAGCCAAAAATCGCAAGCCAGAGCGCGGAGTGGCGATCGAACCAGAGCAGCCATAAGGTCAAAACAATGGGCAGGACTATGAGATCATGTTTCACAAAAAAGGCGACGCTTAGCAAAAGCGCGGCCCAAAAAATTGCCTGGTGGCTTCTCGGTTCCCGCAGCAAAAGAATCATGCCGCCCATGCCAAACACCTGTCCGATGAGCTGAGCGTAGCTAAGGCCGACATATTCCGAAAATGCGATCAGATAGGAGCCGAGCAGAACAGCGGCAAAAGAGGCAGCTCGATTTCCGCAGTTCATTCGGCGCGCAGCGAGCCAAACGGTGCCTGCAAGGACAAGGAAAGCCAGCACCGAAATTATGCGCCCCGCCAAAATATTGTCACCAAGTAAAGTCCCGACCGCGCCAAAAAGATAAAATGATAATGGAGGATAATTGTTGACCATGTAGGAATTCTGGTCAGGATATAGCTGTCCACCTGACACGGCGGCGGCGGCAAAATACGCGTACCATCCCTCGTCACCTCCGTCCAATGGAACGCGCAAAGGCAGCGTTAACAAAATACGCAGAAAGGGTAAAAAACACAAAAGCACGAGCAAAAGGGTGACGCCGCTAACGATATGTGACTCGCCCCGCAGAACGGTGACCAACTTGCGTCGTGTCATGAGATTTTTCGTACCGCTCCCGCCGCGCCCAATATACCTTGGCACGATCTTCAAGAAGACACAACCTCTGGACGACTTATAGGGATTCTCACCCTGATCCACTAGAGGAAAAATCCGGGTGGCTTGGGCTCGTCAAGTTCCTTGCGGCGGCGCCCTGTGACATCGATCAGATCGGGCGGCACGGCCCTGCCGCCAAGCAACCAGTCTATCAGGTCATTCTGCTTCCTGGGCCGCTGCCGGACGCGCCGTCGAGCAACCGCGCTATGTCTTTTTCGGTGCCGGATCGGGCGTGACGATCCAGTGCAGCTCAATAGAGCCGCCACTGAACGCGCCGCCGAACCGATCGCACGGCGGCCTTCATCGCTTGGGGCAGATTCCTTCGACGCTTGCGCCGGTTCAGCGCAGCACCGGCGGCGCGCGCAGATCGGCTTCGACCATGAGCCGGACGGGCCTGATCACCGTTGTACAGCGCAGCACCGGCAGCGCGCGCAGATCAGCTTCGACCATGAGCCGGACGGGCCTGATCACCGTTGTACAGCGCAGCAATGCCCTGGCGATAGCAGCAATGCCCCGGCGATAAATGTCGTGATGGGTCATTTTCGACCGATCCGGCCAGTCTTCCAGCCGTTCGATGTGGGCTTCGCCCCGCAAGCAGACCCGAGGCTGGGCGAGAAGCAAATCGCAACAACCCGATCTGCTTCAGCCCGCATCTTTTACCGAGCCTGTAACCTGGTCGGAGGCTTGTTCAACAAGATCAAATAATGTCGGCAGTTGGTGAAGCGCCACGACAAGCTCGCGGCCAACTACCTGGCTTTCGTCCAGCTCGCATCAATACGGATGTGGCTGCGCGTAAATGAGTCCGCCGTCTCGAACTTGCATTACACCTTCACCGGTAGTGTCGGCGGCGGCGGCGAAACGCCGAGCTTCTTCTGCAGGCTGGTCGACGAGGTGGTGTACTGGAACACCAGTCGCTTGTCCGGATAGCAGTAGCGATAGGCTTTCTGCGCCATCAGCGCCACTTCGTGGAAGCCGGACAAGATCAGCTTCAGCTTGCCGGGATACCAGTTGATGTCGCCGACGGCGAAAATGCCGGGCACGCTGGTCTCGAAATTCTCGGTATTGACCGGAATGAGCTCGTTGTTCTTCAGTTCGAACCCCCATTTGGCAACCGGGCCGAGTTTCATGGTCAGGCCGAAGAACGGCAGCATGACGTCGCAGGCGATATCGAAGGTCGAGCCGTCGTTGGTCTTGACGATGGCTTCGCTGATCTGACCGTCATTGCCGTTTAGCGCGGTGACCTGGCCGAGCACGAAATCGATTTTGCCGTCGCCGACCAGCGCCATCATCTTGTTGACGCTGTCGGGGGCGGCGCGAAACTCGCTGCGCCGGTGCAACAGGGTCAAATGGCTCGCCAGCGGCGCCAGATTGAGTGTCCAGTCGAGCGCGCTGTCGCCGCCGCCGACGATGAGAACGCGCTTGCCGCGGAACGATTCCATCTTGCGCACCGCATAGAACACCGATCTGCCTTCATACGGCTCGATGCCGGGGATCGGCGGCCGCTTCGGCTGGAACGAGCCGCCGCCGGCGGCGATGACCACGATCTTGCTTTCGAATTCGGTGCCCTGGTCGGTGCGCACGCGGAACAGCGGATCGCCGATCCTTTCCACGCTCTCGACCATCTCGTTGAGATGATATTGGGCACCGAACGGCTTGATCTGCTCCAACAATGAATCAACCAGTCCCTGCGCGCTGGTAAATGGAACGCCGGGAATGTCGTAGATCGGCTTTTCCGGGTAAAGCTCGGCGCATTGGCCGCCGATCTTGTCGAGGATGTCGATAAGATGCGCCTTCATGTCGAGCAGTCCGAGCTCGAAGACGGCAAACAGGCCGATCGGCCCGGCGCCGATAATGACAACGTCGGTCTTGATGGGTTCACTCATGTCGTCCGGTGCTCATCTACGCTAATGGAAGGATGCAATCCTGATAAGGTGGCGAGTGTCTAGCGTGCTCGCTACCGCAGGGGAAGAGCGCGCGCGGCGCCGAGCGGCACTGAATTGTTCCAGCAATGCGGGGATTCGTCCTGTTCGCTTCGGATGTCCGCAATTTCAGGCCTGACGCTCCGGCGTGCGCACGGTCAGCCCGTCGAGGTCCTCGCGCACCTTGATCTGGCATGACAGGCGCGAGCTGGGCTTAACTTCAAAGGCGAAATCGAGCATGTCCTCTTCCATCGGCGAAGGCTCGCCGATCTTCTCGCGCCATTCTTCTTCGATATAGACGTGGCAGGTCGAGCAGGCGCAAGCCCCGCCGCATTCCGCTTCGATGCCGGGCACGCCGTGCTTGATCGCCGTCTCCATGACGGTCGCGCCGACTTCGCCTTCGACGGTGCGCGCCGTACCCTTGTTGTCGATATAGGTGATTTTGACCATGGCTGGGCGGTTAACACGGGCCGCCGGCCAGACGCAGCGTGTGAATACGCTCCAGGAACCCGGCCGGCGCGGGTTTCATCTATAGGCTTATGCCGAACGACGCCAGTGCAGCCGAAGAGAACAGATCAACGTCCGTCCGCAGCGTGGCCGGAATAATTTTCTAAACGCGCATCGATCGCCGCGCCCGCCTCGACCGTCGCTGCCATGAGATCGCTGAGCGCAGCACTGCGCTCCATTTCAGCAGAGGCTTGCTCGAGCCGCGCTGCGGCTCGGGCCACGCGCCAAGCCCCGATGCCACGCGCCGAACCCTTCAGTGTATGAACAGCCGCGGATGCGGCAGCGGGCTCGCTGCCGCCGATACGGCCGAGCATGATCGCAGCCTGACGGCGAAAAATCTGCAAAACTTCGCGTTCCAGCCGGCGGTCGCCGAACGTCACCTGCCCGAGGTGTTCGTCGTCGATGACGCCCTGACCGGTCGCTGCGGCGGCCGCCTGCAAACCTGCTGCACTCATAACGCCCTCCCCGCGCCCGCCCGCGTAGCCAAGCCTTTGTTGCAGGCTCGCGTCGCAAGTCTTTGCGTAGACGGAAGTTTGCCGCAGTTTCGGAAAAACTACGTAAAATCCCGGGCCTCAGCCCGCTAATAGGGCCTTCTTTCGTCGGACTGGTGAGTGAATTGCTACGGCGGCGCCCGCCCCAGCCGGCGCGGCGCACTTATCCACACGCCTAAGTCGGCGACCGCACACAATCCGGCCTTTTTGCGCGCAAGGCCCCACGCTGGCCGCATTCTGGGCATCACGATGGCAACAGCGCCCCTGTGCAGTGGCCATCGATGCTATGGTAAGCAAACCGTTAACGATGATTAAAGGGACGTTACCGGCGCGGTTTTCTTCGATGTCCCAACCCGATAGGATGGGCTACGGGAGCGCAGGATGAGGGCGGGGGCCCTCGCACGCAAATTGAACACTTGAACGATCACGCGCTTATGGCACGGCTCGCCGTTATTTCGGGCCGTCCTAGTCCGGCGTAACACGCGAGGCGACGACCGACATGGCGAACAATCCGAAGAAGACGATCGATCCAACGGAGGCGGCGCTGTCGGCGATCCAGGAAGCGCTCAACATTCGCGATGACGAGGAGTCGGCCTCGTATCCAGTCGAGCCGGTCGGCGAGCCGCTTGCCAGCCATGACGACGGACGCCGTTTCGCCGCCCCGCCGGCCCCGTCCTACCGCGACCAGCTCGATTCCGAGCCGGTCGGCACCCGCGACCTTGGCGTGCATGCGCCCGGCGCAGCCAATGACGATCGGCAGTCGATCGGCCAAATTCTCCAGGCGCTGCAGCGCCGGCCGGCGCGCACGTCTTATTTCGTCGCCGCAATGTTCTCCGCCGCCTGGGCGATCGGCTGCCTCGCGCTGTCGTGGGCCTATCTTCCGGAGCTCTACGCCGCGGTCGGGCCGGGCCATTCGCTGGCCGGCATTGCGCTCGGCCTGGGCGCCGCCGCGCTGTTGCCGATCATTTTCTTCTTCGGGGTGGCGCACATGGCATGGCGCGGCCAGGAGTTGCGGCTGATCGCGCAAGCCATGGCGGGCGTAGCCATGCGGCTCGCCGAGCCGGAAAGCGTGGCGCAGGATTCCATCGTCAGCGTCGGCCAGGCGATCCGCCGCGAAGTGGCGGCCATGGGCGACGGCGTCGAGCGCGCGCTAGCGCGCGCCAGCGAACTGGAAACGCTGGTGCAGAACGAAGTCGCAGCGCTCGCCCGCACCTACGGCGACAACGAGGCGCGCATCCGCGGGCTGATTGCCGACCTCGCCAACCAGCGCGATACGCTGGTCGGCCAGGCCGAGCAGGTGCGCTCCGCCATCAACAACGTCCACATCGATCTGACCCAGGATCTGTCGACCATCAGCGATCTGGTCGGCCAACAGGTCAACGACGCGGCGCAACGCATCACTCTTTCGCTCGCTGAGAAGGGTGAACACATCACGCTGTCGCTCGGCCAGGTCGGCGACGGTATGATTCAGCAGCTCTCCGTGCGCGGCGGCGATCTGCTCGATCGGCTGGAGACCGCTAGCGCCGAAACCTCGCGTGCGATCGCGACCGCGAGCGAGCGGCTCACCTCGAGCTTGAGCTTCAAGACCGATCACATCAGTGAGGAATTCGCCGAGATCGCCCAGGGCATCGAGGACATGCTCACTGCCCGGCTCGACCGCGTCACCGAGACGTTCTCCGAAAAGGCGCTGGCTACCGTCGACATGATGGCCGGCCGGTCGCAGGAGCTCAGCGAGGCGATCGTCGACACGTCGAGCCAGATTGCCGAAAAGATCGCCGCCAGCGCCGAGGAGGTCAACGCGACGCTGCGCACCTCGGGCGAGTCGCTCGTGCTGGATCTGAACCTGCGCGGCGGCGAATTGGCCAGCAAGCTCGAACAGGCCGGCAGCCGCATCACCGAGGCAATGCTGTCGCGCAGCAACAAGACGACCGACTCGGTGCGCGACAGCGCCGAGCAGCTCGTCTCCGTCATTACCTCGCGCAGCGACGCCATGAAGGACATGCTGGCGACGCGGCTCGCCGCCTACGAGGAAATGTTCAGCCATTCCGGCGTCGAGCTGGGCGAGAAAATTTCGCGCGACTCCGCGACGCTCGGCAACCTCATCACCCGGCACTTGAGCGAGTTCGACCGCACCGTGAAGACCTACGGCTCCGAACTCGTCGAGCGGCTCGGCGCCCGCACCCAGGACGTCTCCGAGTCGATGCGCAGCTACATCGACAGCTTCGATAACCGCGTTACCGCCCGGTCCAACGAGGTCACCACCTCGCTGGACCAGCGTCTGTCCCGCTTCCAGGAGACGCTCGATAGCCGCGCCGAGGCGCTCACCGAAGCGCTGTCGACGCGCGTCATGGACATTGCCAGGACGCTGGCCGAGGGTGGCAAGGAAGTGGTCGCTGCGGTCGACAAGCGCGTCAGCGACGTCGCCAACGTCATCGACAGCCGCGGGCAGAGCCTGGCCGACATGGTCAGCGAACGTGTCGCCGCCATCGACACCACGCTCGGCGCCGGCGCCAAGGAGGTCGCCAGCACGCTTGATGGCCGCATCACGCAGCTCGAGCGGCTGCTCGTCGGCCGCACCGAAGCCGTCATCCACGAGATGGACACGCGCAGCCGCGCCGCCGCCGACCTGCTCAATTCTCGGCTGGTTGCGCTGTCGGACGCAGTCAAATCGAATTCGGGCGAGGCCGAGCGCTCGCTCAGTCAGCTGCTCGCCACCACCACGGATTCGCTGGGTAAGAGCGTGACCGCGGCCGTCGCGGTGACCGAAGCATTGAACCGCAGCGCCGCGGAAACGACCGCTTCGCTCGACCGCAGCGCCACGACGCTCTCCAGCACGATCAGCAAGAGCGCCGCCGCCGCCGCCCTCGCCATCGACAAGACCACGACGACGAGCAGCGATACGCTCGGCAAGAGCGCCGCGTCGCTCGGCGAGACCATCAACCGAACTGCCGCGGCGGCGAGCAATCTGCTCGACAAAAGCGTCAGCTCGGCCAGCGACCTCGTCGGCAAGAGCGCCGCGTCGCTCAGCGAAACCATCAACCGAACCGCTGCGGCGGCGAGCGACGTGCTCGGCAAGAGCGCCAGCTCGGCCAGTGAGCTGCTTGGCAGAAGCGCCGCCTCGGCCAGCGGCGCGATCGGCAAGAGCGCCGCCACGGCCAGCGAGACCATCAAGGTCACGTCGGCGAACGCGACCGAGCTCATGGCGCAGACCGCGCGCGCCAGCGCCGATGCCATAAGCCGTTCGACCGGCGAAGCCGAGCATACACTGGTCAGCATGAGCACCGACGTTGCCCGCAACATCACCACGCGAGCGGATGAGATCCATGCCGCGGTGACCCAGCGCGTCGGCGATCTGATCCGCACGCTCGACGAAAGATCCGGCGAGATGAATCAGGCGCTCGACGAGAGATCCGGCGAGATGAGCCGGGTGCTCGATCAGAAGTCGAGCGAGTTGGTTTCTGCGCTGGCCGGCAAGGGCGAGCAGTTCGCCGTCGAGGTCGGCCGCGTCACCGACCAGGCGGTGAAGGCGATCGAGGCCAAGGGTTTCGTCTTCACCCAGACGATGATGGACAACAGCGAGGAAATCGCGCGGCTGATCAACGAAGCCGGCGAGAACGCCACCACGGCGGTGACGCGCACGCTCGGCCAATTCCAGGAAGGCACCCAGGGCGTCGCCGATGCCGCCAAGACGGCGATCACGCGCACGATGCAGGACCTGCACGGCGCCACCCGCACGGCGATCGAGGAATCGAAGCAGACCGCGGCCGCCACCGTCGCCGAGATGCTGGAGACGCACGGCATGCTGCGAACGGATTCCACGGCATTGTTCGAGCGGCTGCGCGAAGCCAACATCCTGCTGCAGGAGGTGTTGAGCGGCGCCCACGAGAACATGAACGCGATCGAGCACACCATGGTGTCGCGCGTCTCCGAGTTCGTCGCCGCCATGAACGATCTCAACACCAAGAGCGGCATCGCCACCACCAAGGTCGAGGAGCACATTGGCGCGTTCAACCGCACCACCGCCGGCGTGCTGCGCGACTTGAGCGAGCTCGCCACGCAATTCACCACGCACGGCCGCTCGCTCGCCGAGGCTGTCGAGCTTCTGGAGAAGAGCAACCGCCGCAGCGAGGATTCGATCGCCAGCCGGCACGCCTCGATCGAGGCGCTGGTCGCCACGCTCGACGCGCGCACCGAGGATTTCGGGCAGCGGCTGCGGCGCTTCTCCGGGCTGCTCGACGAGTCGCTCGATTCGGCGACCGCCCGCGCGCGCGAGATCGCCAGCATCGTCGCCGAGACCAGCAACGAAAGCGTGCACAATATCGAGCATCAGTTCGAGATCGTGCGCTCGTCCGCCGAAGAAGAGCGCAAACGCACCAGCGAGGCGCTCAGCGCGGTCTACGAAGAGACCTCCGGCGAGGTGCACACCATGTTCACCCAGGCCGCCGATCGCTTCGCCGACATCATGGCCGGCATGAAGCAGATGGCCGCGGAGATGCAGCGCGAGCTCGAGGCGACGCGCGGCGAGCTGCGCCGCGGCGTGCTCGAACTGCCGCAGGAGACGGCCGACAGCGCAGCGCAGATGCGGCGCGTCATCGTCGATCAGATCGAAGCCTTGGCCGAGCTCAATCGCATCGTCGCCCGCCACGGCCGCGCGCTCGACGCGGTCGAGCCGGTGCGGCGCGAGGTCGAGCCCGCCTACGCGGCGG
>JASHSE010000380.1 GCA_030036975.1 Xanthobacteraceae bacterium
CCTCGCCGAGGCTTTGGTCGGCGTCTGGCAGCGCCTCGGGCTGCCGCTTAAGGAAACCGCGCTGGCGGCGGAGTAAATTGATTATCGCTCGGCGATTTTGATCAGAGAAAGCCATTACGATCGGCGGTGCCAAGCGCTCTTAGTCTTACTGCGTCAGAAAGCGCGGCGCGCGTTATAGTGCCCTCTCCCCTTGCGGGAGAGGGCTATGCGGCGGTTCAACAACAAAAGTGGGTGAGGGACCGCGGCCGCAACCCCTCACCGAGCCGAGTTTGTTGCGCGGCTTGCGTTGCCCTCTCCCGCAAGGGGAGAGGGCAGGTCCATCAGCGCCGTGTTCCCGGCAGCATCTTGATGGGCAATCCGAACTTTTGACGCAGTAAGACTAGGCGTGCGAGCACGCCCCGGCCAACCGGCGCTCACCATCGCCGCCGTAAATTCCTTAAACCGGTGTTGCGCCCGTCGCTTCAGTGCGGCAACGCGTGAGCTGCGTCGAGCGCGTAGAAAACGCAAAGCGCCAGACTCGCCCAGACCGCCGCGCTGAAATAAAGCGACATCCACGGCATCTCGTCCTTCCACGCGGCAAGGTCGTGCGTCACCACCCAACGCGTGCTCACGTCGCGCAGGCCCTCGAGCGGTCGCAGGAGCTTGCCGCCATCGGCAACCTTGGCCCGCCATCGATCGAGGTACATCGGCACATCGACCGTCATGAGAAAAGCCAGATAGCCGGCAATGCCGACGATCGCGAAGGCGAGGGCAATGCGAACCGGACCGTCGAAATCCGGCAACAACCGGCAGAGACCAATTCCGATTGCGAAGAAAGTGACCGCCCATATCGAATTCTCGATGGCGTTACCCAAATAGTTGGTGGTCAGCACCGCATACCATGAGAAACATTCCGCGATCAGAATGAGCGGCGTCACCGCCCACGCGATGTTGCGCGTGGTGTCCGCCCCCGTCAGCGTACCCAGCTGATACAAGACAATGGCCCACTGCACCGCGAAGCAGATTTCGGCCACGGTCGCCACCGAGCGTCCGACGGCAACGCTCGACAGCCAGGTGTCGAACAAGCAGATCCGCTGAACATCCGCGCGCGGCAGGAGCGACCTGAAGGCGCAGCCGAAAACATAGGCCGCGCAAAGAAACAGCATGAGTTCGACGCCGGACGTGCTGTCGAGGCGGGCCGCCGGCCAGTCCTGGATCTGGTGGTACAGCAAGAACCAAGCCGCGATATTGGCGCCACTGACGAGGGTCAACAGACCCCACCACCGGGCCAGGGGATTCGACCAGGCCAGCGATCCTGACCGGGCCTGCCATTCCAGACTCATGGGCCGCACTCCGCGCGTCGCCAAACTGACATTTGGCTGTAGCAATTATGTCACAAATATGTGCAGCGGCCCAACCTCTCGCGGCGGGCGATTGTTCCTCCAGTCGGTGGCAACGGCGTTGCTCGGCCGCGGAAAAGCCGAACCTTCCAACATGGCGAGCGGCGGAGCGCTCAAGCGTGCGCGCTTGTCGGCGACAATGACGGCTACTCTTGCTGCGTCAAAAGTTCGGATTGTCCATCAAGATGCTGCCGGAAACACGGCGCTCATGGATCTGCCCTCTCCCCTTGCGGGAGAGGGCGACTCGGCAGTTCAACAACAAAAGTGGGTGAGGGGCCTCGGCCGCAACCCCTCACCGAGCCGAGTTTGTTGCGCGGCTTGCGGCGCCCTCTCCCGCAAGGGGAGAGGGCGCTATAACGCGCGCCGCGTTTTCTGACGCAGTAAGACTACCCGCGCCACGCTGATGCACGCAGCCTGGCGCGCTAGAGATGCCCAGACAAATCGCGGATCGTCGGCTTGACGCCCGAGAGCGGATTGGTCGGATCCCACTGATAGGCGAGCGTCTCGAAACGCATCGAACGGGCGTCGATCATCAGCAGGCGCCCGACCAAGCCTGCGCCGAAGCCGACGATCTCGCGAATAATTTCCAGCGCCATCATCGAGCCGACCACGCCGGCGAGCGCGCCCAACACGCCGGCCTCGGCGCAGGCCGGCACGCTGCCCGGCGGCGGCGGTTCGGGAAACAGGCAGCGGTAGGTCGGATTGGGCTTGCCGTCGGCGCCGCGCTCGTGGGCGCGGATCGTGGTCAGCGTGGCGTCGAAGGTGCCGAGCGCCGCGGTCACCAGCGGCTTCTTGGCGAAATAGCAGGCGTCGGAGACGAGATAGCGCGTGGCGAAATTATCGGAGCCGTCGGCGACAATGTCGTAGCGGCCGATCAGGTCGAGCGCATTGCCGGCGTTAAGCCGCAGGCCGTGCGGTTCGATGGCGACGTGCGGGTTGAGCCGGCGAATGGTCGCCGCGGCGCTCTCGACTTTCGGCATGCCGAGGTCGGGCGTCTCGTGAATCACTTGCCGCTGCAAATTCGACAGCGTGACCACGTCGTCGTCGATCACGCCGAGCGTGCCGACGCCGGCGGCGGCGAGATAAAGCAGCACCGGCGCGCCGAGGCCGCCGGCGCCGATCACCAGAACGCGCGCGCGGTTGAGCGCGGCCTGTCCGGGCCCGCCGACCTCGTGCAGCACGATGTGCCGCGCATAGCGTTCAAGTTCTTCGGCGCTGAGCATGGCGCACCTTGTGGCGCCACCGAACGCCCGATGGACTTGCCCGTCAAGCGGCAGCCCGTTACGCGGCCGTTGCCAAATTGCGCCGGCGGCTTGTTCGGCTATCCTTCGATCATTCGCCGGGTGCCGAGATGAACACGAAGGTGACGGTCATCATTGTCGCCGTTGCGCTGGCGAGCGCGCCGTCGCCGCCGGCGCTGGCGCGGGCGGTCAAGGGCCACAAGCCGAGCGGCCAGGCGGCGGCAGACGTTGCCGGAAAAGCGGCGTCGAAAAAACCCGGCGCGATACTTTCAGCGGCGCTGACAAAAGCCTATGCGGCGCTGCCGGCGGCCGAGCGG
>JASHSE010000381.1 GCA_030036975.1 Xanthobacteraceae bacterium
CTGGCGCACGCCTACGAGATCGAGGAGGCGGAGCCGGAGCTGATCGACAACGTCATCCCGATCGGCCAGCGCCGCACCATCATGGAGCTGACGGAATCGACCTGCCGCTGGCCGGTCGGCGATCCCGGCAGCGGCGATTTCTTCTTCTGCGGCGGCAATACGATCGGTCCGCTGCCCTACTGCTCCTATCACGCGCGCATCGCCTATCAGCCGGCGGCGGAGCGCCGACGCGACCGGCGGCCGACGCGGTAACCTGGTCTAATCGTCATTGTGCGCGGAGCGAAGCAATCCAGCGCGGCGTCGCGGTTCTGGATTGCTTGGTCGCTTCGCTCCGCGCAATGGCGCAGCAGCTATTCCGTGCCTTCGATGATGCGGATGTCGCGCACCGCGCCGTCGCCGAGTGCTTTGAGCGCCTCCTGATAGGCCGGGCTGTTGTAGGCCGCGACGGCTTTTTCGAGGCTGGGAAATTCGGAGATGACGAGGCGCTCCTTGCGCCCGGCTTCGAACGCGGTCGACGGCGTGCCGCGCACCAGGTAGCGGGCGCCGAACGGCGCGGTCGCCGCCGGCGCCAGCTTGGCGTAGGCAGCGAGCTTTTGCGGGTCGGAAATCGAATGGTAGCAGGTCACCCAGTAGCCCTTGGGCATCGGCGTTCTCCTGAAAGCGGCGAAATCGACGGGCAAGTGTAGCGCGGCGCGCGGCGCGGCGGCAATTCGCGAAAGTCTTCCGCTTCCGCTCGTCCCCGCGAAAGCGCGGACCCAGCTCTTTTGCAAGCCTCTGGATTCCCGCCTTCGCGGGAATGAGCGAATTCATTCGGCGGAATTTACGACGTGCAGCTTCTCTATTGGTGCGCCGCGGCGTAACATTCGGCCGCTACGTCCCAAGCCGCAGCATCGGGAGCCCGCGATGTCGTTCTGGAGCGCGCTGTTCGGCCGGCGGTCCGGCGCCGCGGTTGCAAAAGTTTCCGATCCGGTCGAGTACAAGGGCTACGTCATCCGCGCCGCGCCGTACAAGAACAACGGCGCCTATCAGACCGCCGGCACGATCGAGCGCGAGATCGGCGGCGTGCGCAAGGAGCACCGCTTCATCCGCGCCGACGCCTACGCTTCCTACGAGGACGCGCTCGCCTTCACGATCAACAAGGCACGGCAGATTATCGACCTGCAGGGCGACCGCGTATTTGATTGAGGGCCGTAAAGCGGCATTGTCCTGCCGCTCATTCCCGCGAAAGCGGGAATCCAGAGGCATGAGCATGAAACTGGCTTCCCGCTTTCGCGGGGACGAGCGGAAAGTACAGTTCGTCCGATCGAACGCTCACGCCGCGTCGGCGTCGTCGCCGCAGGCGATCTCGGCCCTGAGCTTTTTCACGAGCCGGCGCAGTCCGGCGACCTCGCTTTCGAGCCGCGCGACGCGCAGCGCCAGCTCGCCGTCGCTGGAGCCGTCGGCGGCGCGCAACGCGTCCGGAAAAGCGAGCCCGATCTCGTCGCCGGAGCGCCACTGCACCCGCGCGCGCACGGTCTGCTCCTTCTGCGGGATGTAGAGGTCGACCATGTCCGGCACATTGACGGTTTCGGAGAAGATGATGCGCGCGCCGTGGTCGGAATAGTCGCGGATCAGGCAGTCGAGCGCGCCGCGCCGCTTGTTGAAATAGACGCAGCCACGCAGAAAGCTCTTCTGCCGGATCGCTTGGCGGCGCTCTGCCATCGTCTCTGCCTTTCCAGGCGCTATGCGCAAGGCAAGCTTAGGCCGCCACGATTAATGCCGTCTTAAATGCAGAGTTGCATCGGTCATTGCGAGCGACCCGCCTACGCTCGCTGCGCGAGCTACGGCGTGATTTGAGTCACGCCGAAGCGCAGCGCGAAGGCGAAAGCGAAGCCATCCGGGGCGGCTGGCACCCATAGCAATGCGCCGCGTTCACCAAGCCGAAAACAGGCGGCCGACATCGTAGACTGAGGCGCCGATCATGCAGGCGAAAAAGCCGCTGCCAAACAATACGACCATGAACGCGTTGTTGATGCGCGCGATGGTGCGCCGATCGAAGTGGGTCTTGCACAGGATGCTCGCCATGGTGATGTCCCCTGCCGACGTCCCTGATTGCTGCCGCGCGTTGTTCCCGTCCCCGGCTCGTTGCGCTTAATCTAACCGCCGACTCGTGCGCCGGCATGATGCGCCACGGCAAGGCAGCGTTGCAACCGTCGCTTGGCCGGGCTTCCCGGCGTGGCTCGGCTTTTGCCTGCCGTATTGCGCCTCATAAACTTCGTATTTCCACGCAGGACTGCACCAAATCACGTCGCCCTGACGTTGCGCTCGCGCGCGCCGCCGTTTTGAGCTAAATTCAACTTTCAACAATCAGGCAGGCGGAGCAATCGGCATGCAGGTGTTCGATTTGGCCGGCGAGGCCGCGTTTGATCCGAAAAAACACGTCGAAAAAATCCTCGGCAAGATCGCCGATGGCGACGTCACCGTCGCCTGCTGGGAGCCGGGCCAGGTGAGCCCCAATCATTGTCATCCGCACGCCACCGAAATTTATTTCTGCTTTACGGGCGGCGGCACCATGCGGACGCCCGAGCAAGCGCTGGCGATCGTGCCCGGGGCTTTCGTGGTGCATCCGCCGGGCGAGCTGCACGAATACGAAAACGGCGCCGCACGCACGCTGTTGTTCCGCGTGCGCTACGGCACCGACATGGCGGCGCGCCATTTCGACTGGCGCGGGCGCGCCGACTTTCGCCAAAGCGCCCAGGACGCCGACTATTTCCGGCGTCACCCGCCCAAGCCCGCAGCGCCGGCTGCGGCAGACTGAAATCCCGGGCAACGCGCCTTTTAGTGGTTCTGCGGCGGGCTGTTCGGCTCGCAAGTATCCTTGTTGCCAGTCTTGGACTGCAGACATTGCGCCATCGAATCGAAGGCGCATTCCTTGCTGGAGCCCTTGATCAGGCAGTATGTGTGGTGGCTGTAACCGCTGGTTTGCGCGAACGCGCTCGAACCGGCAAACGTCGCCGCCAGCACGCCGGCAATCACGACTAGCCGCATTGTCATCTCCATCGCACTCACCCGGCAACCCTAACGCCCGCCATAGGCGAAGGTTCCTCGCGGGGCATGACACGGCGCCGGAAGACTTGCTACTAACCGGCGGCACGCAAAGGAGCGAGGGGAGCAGCGATGTTTTCGAAGCCGCATTGTCCGGTGATCGCCATCGAGGAGCATTATTGGGACGAGGAGCTGGAGAAGACCTATACGGGGAGCGAAGCCGGCCGGCCGGGCGAGCAATATAAGCGCCTGCACGATTTCACCGGCATTCGCTTGCAGGAAATGGACGAAGCCGGCATCGACGTGCAGGTGATCTCGCACGGCGCGCCGTCGACGCAAAAGCTGCCGGCCGACAAAGCCGCGGCGCTCACGCGCCGGGTCAACGACCGGCTGCATCGGGCGGTCGCCGCCAACCCGCAACGCTTCGCCGCCTTCGCGGCATTGCCGACCGCGGTGCCCGAGGCCGCCGCCGACGAGCTCGAGCGCACCGTCAAGGAGCTCGGCTTCAAGGGCGCCATGCTGCATGGCCTCGCCAACGACGTGTTCCTCGACGACAAGCGGTTCTGGCCGGTTTATGCGCGCGCCGAACAGCTCGACGCGCTGATCTATCTGCATCCGTCGCTGCCGCAGGCCGACGTGCGCCGGCTCTACTACGACGATTACGTCAAGGATTTCCCGATCGTGGCGCGGGCGGCGTGGGGCTACACGGTGGAGACCGCGACACTTGCCATCCGGCTCGTTCTGTCCGGCGTGTTCGAACGCCATCCCAATCTGAAAATCATTCTCGGCCATCTCGGCGAGACGCTGCCGTTTCTGGTCTGGCGCGTCGATCACGCGCTGGCGCGGCCGGGGCAGAAGGCGCTGTCGTTCCGCGACGTGTTCACCAACAACTTTTACATCACCACGAGCGGCAATTTCTCCAACCCGGCGCTGTTGTGCTGCGTCATGGAGATGGGCATCGATCATATCCTGTTCGCGGTCGACTGGCCGTTCGTGCTCAACCCGCCGGCCATGGAATGGATGGCGACGGTGCCGCTGTCCGACGCCGACAAGGCCAAGATCCTGTCCGGCAACGCCCGGCGGTTGTTGAAAATGTAATCTCGTCATTCCGGATCGCCGCGCAGCGGCGAGTCCGGAATCCATAACCACAGGCCGAGCAGGACATGCGCCGGCGGTGGTTATGGATTCCGGGTTCGCGGCCTTTCGGCCGCGCCCCGGAATGACGGCTGAGAAGGCGCTCATCCGAACCCCCACGACACCAGATCGCGCAGCGCGCTCCTGCGCACCACCCATTCCGCGTGCGAGGCCGGCGGCTCGCGGCGCGGCCCGCCGGCGATCACCGCCTTCTCGGCCTTGACCCGCTCCGCCGGCGCCACGAACGGCAGGCCGCGAAAGAGACACGCGGTCTGATTGCCGCAGCAGCGCCGATGCCGCCGGCACGGTTTGCTCCTGCAGCGGCGCCAGAAACCCAATGCGTCGCAATAAAGCCGCTGCACCGCCAGATGCGCCGCATCCATCAGCGCACGGCCCTCCTGGTAGCTGCGGCGTTTCAGAAAGTCCGTTTCGGTCGGCTGCTCTTTTTTTCGCGACTGTTTGTTCCGCATGTCGGTTCTCCAAATTTTTGATTCGATCAACTGCAAAGGGGCAAGCGCCTTCCTAAGACCTCATCCTGAGGTGCTCGGCGCGCAGCGTCGAAGAATGAAGGCCCCGGCGCCTTGGCCTGCATCCTTCGAGGCCCGCGCTGCGCGCGGGCGCCTCAGGATGAGGACCACAGGGGCAAGCTTCACCGTTCTCGCGATGCGGTTTTTTGCATCCGAGGTTTGCGGCACGGCACGGGCAAAAAGTCGCCGAGCGTTTTTGATCGCGTAAACACCGAAGAAAAAGACCGGCGGTAGGACCGGCTTCGGTCGATCGGGCTTGGCGCAAGCAAGTAGCCCGGATGAGCGAAGCGACATCCGGGAACGGCTTTGCAAGCTTTACTGACGGCCCCGGGTTTCGCTTCGCTCACCCGGGCTACGAAGAAAGAAGAAAATAAAATAAGGGAGGCGGAACGCCGGCAGACGCAGAACAAACCGCCGCACCATACGGGTGCGGCGCCGCCCCCACGGGGACGGCACGCCTACCGGCGTTCCACCGCGGCTCTGACGGCAGCGAACCAACGCCGCCGCTCAGCTCCAGCGACGCGCTTCCTGGGACGCAGCTTCGGCGGCTTTTACTCCGCCGTCGCCTGTCCCAGTCCAGCGTTCTGCACGCAGGCCGGTCGTAATGCCGGCCGGGCGTCTTCCCAGAGCCGCCCGAGAACGGGGTTACGAGCCCCGCCCGCAGGCGCCGCTCCCGCTCCAATCACCGGCCGTCGCCGATGACGTCCCTTAAGGACGAGCAGGACGGCGCGCCCATTTAGTGAGCGCGCGGGCGTTGTCAAGCGTTATCACTGTGAAGAGGCGAACGCGCTGATTCTGCGATGCTTTCCGGATTAGCGCGACGCTCGAGCGCAGTGCCGAACGCAGCGAATTGGCGCGAAATCAACGAATCATGACTTGCAATTTGCCCGGACCACGCCCCCCCGCGATCGGGGGGACGGCAACCGTCCTTACCGCTCGCGGATTGTGCTTCGGATAACCGGGCTATGCTTGCTCATTTGGATGCGCTACAGAAGTTTGATCGGCGGCTCGATGATGCCCTTGAACATCAACGCTTCTTACGGGGCGACTTGTTGTCCTCTTAAGCGCGTAAGGCGGATTAGCGAACATAATCCGCCCGCCGGGTTTTGCCTATTCCCCGGCCTCGATCAGCTCGATGTCCTTTTTCAGGAGCGCGTTGACGAGTTCGTTCAAGGACATGCCGCGCGCCTCGGCGCGGGCGGTTAGAAACGAAAGCACGTCGGGATCGAGGTGCACCGGCGGCACCAGGGTTGCGTCGGGACGAAAAAATCGTCCGCGTTCACGCTTCGAAAAATCGTATTCGTCCGTCATGGTATCGATCCGCGCGGCCCAATCGAAATCGATGCGCACGGCGCGGCCTTTGGTGAGGTTGCGGCATCATATAGCTCAGCTCGGAATATAGCTCAGCTCGGACATTTTCGCCTATAAGGTATTGGCGGAGCGGGGCCGCCGCCAACGCGTCACGATCCGATCGACCGTCGCCTGGATCGGTGCTGATCTTGATCAGCGGCCCAGCCATCCCTTGGCGCGTGTCCAAAGTCCGAGCCCCAGATGCGGTAAACGGCTTTCGAGCGAACGCTGTTCAAGCTGAGCCACGACGCGCTGCAGCACAGGAAAAGCATCCAGCAGCCGCTGGAAGAGATTCTCGGCCGAATCTCCGTGCAGGATCGTTTCGCAATAATCCGGCAGTTCGTACCCAAAATCCGCGTAACGCCGGAGCGCCTCCAAACCCCCGCAGCTTTGCAGCGCCATCGCGAAGATTAACTTGAATTGATCCGGCCAGTTGGCGAAGATTTCTGCAGCCGATCTCGGATCCGACGCTTTCTCGTTCACCACGCCGTGGTTAAAAACGACGGCCAGATAATCGTCCGAGCATTCCAAGGGCGGTTCCGCAGGCTGCCAATCAAAATTACGCTGGATACCGGAATCGTCTGCGCTTTGTTTCAGGCGAGATCCTGCAGGACGCCATTCGACATGTGTCGTGTACTCGCGACAACCGGCAACCAGATGATCAAAGCAGCGATGAAAGTATTTCGGGTCCGATGTGAATTTTTCATACCGGAATAGCTGGTGCTCGTGGAGATTGCTGAAATTCCACATGTCCTCGCTGATAGTCGCACGGCAGAGGCTGAAGAATTTCGAAACATAAATTTCGCAATTGCGCAGGCGATCCGCTTCGGCAGCATCGGCTTCATCAATTGAGCAATTTCGTAAAATCCGAAACACCTCTGCAACCGTCAGAGGTTTGCCTGATTGAATGTGCTGTGCTTCGCGGTGAAGAAGCGAATTGAGGCGAATGATCGGGTGCCGGCACATCGCGGCAAACCCGCCGTGGACCGCATCGATTTCCGGTTTGATAACGCGACTCACAAAGCCGTGCACTGCGCCAAAATATTTACAGCCGTCAGCAAGCAGATAAAGTCGACTCAGCTCCTGCACGAATCGGTGGGGCTCATTGTGCGACGGCTCATCGCACGCCGCAGAGATCGACCGCGCACCGTGGAAGCAGGCGATACCCGGATGGAGGCTCAGCACGCGGGTGAACCAGAGGCTGGCAGTGCTCCCGACCGTGGAAATATAGAACATATCCAAACCCGTTTCACGCGGCAGGTACGGTGAGAGGGCAAGCGCAAGCGAACCGATGAAGTGTCGGAAAGAGATTATTAGTCAGGCGAAGTTCGCGCTCGTTAAGAAGCGTTAATGTTCGTGGATGGCTTAAAGTTACGCGTTTTTTATACGCACGCTGCGTCAACCGACTGTCAAACCAGCGTCAGAAAAGTTCTTGTTTCCAATCAGCCGCTTAGGTGTGCGCCAGATCAGCCGAAGCGTTTTGATGAGGTTTCACCTCAGTTGAGCAACGCGGCAAAACCGTCTGCGGCTTGGTCGAGACCGCTCATTCGCGTCATTTTTAGACGCTCGGGCGAATGTCCGTTAATCGGGTGACTACCGACATGCCGGACCCGCTGACAATGTGGCGATTTGGCTAAGGGCGGTGCAAGGTGCCGGCGAAGAACCTGCGCGGGCTGACGGCCCAAAGTGGGGTGGGCATAAGCGCGCAGCGCCATGCCCACGCCTTCGTTCACGGCGGGAATCTTCGTCCGCGTGGGCTTCGCTACGCTCAGCCAACCCTCCATTGCTGCGGCTTCGTGTCAGCGGCCGATCTCTTGCCTTGTCGCCGTGAGTAGCGGCAAAAAACAGTCATGCCATTGCGGGGCGCAGCCCGCAAACGGAGAAGAAATGATATCGCGTCGGCTCGGCACCATGATTTGTGTTGGCATGTCTGTGCTCGCGGCGGCGTTCGCCGCGGTGAGCGCTGCGGCGCCCGCGGCACAGCCGCTCGACATCCCCGCCGTGCTGGCACAAACCGGCTCCGGCGCCTTCATCGGCTCCGGCGAGCGGCAATCGCTCGAATTGGCCGAGAAGGTCGTCAATGGCTCCGGCGGCATAGCGGGTCGGCCGGTGCATTTCGTGTTCTATGACGACCAGTCGACGCCGCAAGTCAGCGTCCAGTTGGTCGACCAGATTTTGCCGAAAAAGCCTGCGGTGATCCTCGGTTCGTCGCTGGTCGCGCTGTGCCGCGCCACGGTGCCGCTGACCAAGAACGGCCCGGTGCAATATTGCTTTTCGCCCGGCTTGCATCCGGCGCCCGGCGACTACGCGTTCACCGCCAGCGTCTCGACGCTCGATCTCGCCAGGGCGGCGATCCGCTTTCTTCGTTTGCAAGGCTGGCGGCGCGTCGCCTTCATCTTTTCGACCGACGCCACCGGCCAGGAGTTCGAACAAGGCATCAAGGGCGTGCTCGCCGAGCCCGACAACAAAGCCATGCAGGCGGTCGACACCGAGCACTTCAACACCACCGATGTCAGCGTCGCGGCGCAGATCGAGAAGATCAAGGCGGCGAAGCCGCAGGCCTTTATCGCCTGGAGCACCGGCTCGCCGATTCAGACGATTTTCCGCGGCATGCTGCAGGGCGGGCTCGACGTGCCGACAATAACGACCGACGGCAACATGACCTACGCGCAGATGAAACAATATGCGGCGTTCCTGCCCAGAGAGCTTTATATGCCGGCCGGAGAATATATCGCGCACGATCCGAACATCGTTGCGCCGGCGGTGGCGAAGGCGCAGGACGCGTTCTACAAGAGCTTCGCCGCAGCCGGATTGAAGCCGGACGAGCCGTCCGAACTCGCCTGGGAGCCGGCCATGATCGTCGTGCACGCGCTGCGCAGCATTGGCCCGCAGGCGACGGCGCAGCAAGTCCACGATTTCCTCGAGCACCTGAAGGGTTTTGCCAGCATCGACGGCGTCTACGACTTCGAGAAGGTCCCGCAGCGCGGGCTTGATCTTTCGAATTCGGTCATGACGCTGTGGAGCGAGCAGGCGCAGACCTGGAAGGTGGTCAGCAAGCCGGGCGGCGAGCCGCTATAAGGCTGCCGGCAAGGAGTCGTTTCGCGCCTTTATCACTTGCCGGACGCCGCCGGCGCCGCGCCGCTGGGCTTCGGCAGATTGGCGTAAACGTCGGGCGGGACCACGACCATGACGGCTTCCTTGGGAGTCTCGTTCGGACCATAAGGGCCGCCGACCTGATGCGATACCGGCGGCAAGCTCTTGAGATAGGCGGCGATCGCCAGCGCGTCGGATTTCGTCAGATTGGCGTAAGCGTGCCACGGCATGACCGGAGCGAGCGTGCGTCCGTCGGGGGTTTTTCCGGTCGTCATCGCCGTCACGATTTGCTGTTCGGTCCAGCTGCCCAATCCGGTCTTAACGTCGGGCGTCAGGTTTGGTCCGACGAAAACCCCCAATCCCGGAATCGCGAAACCGACATCCGATCCGCCCAGAAATCTGGTCATGTCCGGCTTGCCGAAGAAATGGCCAGGCGTGTGACAATCCGTGCAGCTGCCCAAGGTGACGAGATATTTGCCCCGCGCCAGTTCCGCATGGGCGGATCTGATCGGCGCGCCGTGCTTCATGGCGGCATTTGCGCCCCGCGGCGGCAGCGCGAGACAGACGCCTGCGCAGAGTGCAGCGATCGCAAGTTCAGCGATACGGTGCGCGTTCATGGCACTCCCGTTCCTGGAATGAATTCTCCCGAGCCCACTGTGGCGTGCACGGCGCGGGGCGTCAATCACTGATGCTGTTGCCGGTCGGTTTAGTCTTACTGCGTCAAAAGTTCGGAGTGCCCGTCGCGATGCTGCCGGAAACGCGGCGCTTATGGACGTGCCCTCGCCCTTTGCGGGAGAGGGCGACGCAAGCCGCGCAACAAACGCGGCTCGGAGAGGGGCGCGGCCGAGGCCCCTCATCCACTTTTGTTGTTGAACCGCCGAATAGCCCTCTCCCGCAAGGGGAGAGGGCACTATAACGCGCGCCGCGCTTTCTGACGCAGTAAGTCTAGTGCCTGAGCGGTGCCAAGTGCGCGGGCCAATGGTCAACCGGGCTTGCGTGTGGCCGCGACTATTGTGACAATTGATTTCCGCGGCGCAGAGGCGTTCAGGGCTTGAGGATCGCGACGCGCGCTCTTGTATTGATCCGGTTCCGCAATGATCCATTTTCTCACCAGCCACTCGCTTTGGCTTTCGGCCACGCTCGTCGTCGTGCTGCCCACGCTATTGGCTTCGTTCGGTCCGAGCGTCGTGCGTCGCTATGTAAAGCTCGAGAAGTTGGCCACCAACAATGAGATCGCCGGGTTCAAATTCGCGACCATCGGCGTGCTCTATGCAGTTCTGATGGCCTTCGCCATCATCGTCGTGTGGCAAAAGTTCAGCGACGCTGACGCCAATGTGGCCGCGGAAGCCGCCGGCGCGGCGACTATTTATCGGCTGTCGCACGGATTGGACCAGCAATCCGGCGCAGCCTTGCGCGAGGGGATGTCCAACTATCTGACCGCCGCCATCAACCGCAGCTGGCCCGCCATGG